>JAFAFV010000154.1 GCA_023423285.1 Bacteroidota bacterium | reverse complement strand
AATGCCCGGTTATTGCAATTTGTTTTTTGTTAATCTCTTTGCGCGTGTATAAATAATCGATCACCCTGGAAGCTCCCCATGCGCGGCGCATCAGCATACTAAAATCAAATTCAGGGTAAATGAATTTATACTCTTCGGTATCGTCCCAGGTATCTGCTCCGGCATACACACAACCTATATATCCTCTTCTGACAGCCAATTGCGCCCATCCTCTGTGGGTCCATTGGGTCATATACACAGGTAGCGGACCTTTACGATCCTGCGGAATCATTAACTCAAATGTCATGACAGCCTTATGGCCGGGGCCAAATTTCAACCTGATCATCTGTATCAGTGTTCCATCCTCTGTTTTTTCTGATAAGATTTCTGACCGCAAATTTTTCGGGGCCGGAGGAAACCTGCCTGATATCCATTGTTGGTATTGTTCTTTAATCCAGATTCGTTTATCCTGCCATTGCTGCATGGTTGTAACGGGCACATCTTTACCTTTTTTTTCCATCATCAATGGATCAGGCAAAAACGGGTAAGATCTCATTTTAGAAAAGTCAGGCGGGCGCTCTCCCGTTCGGTTCAGCCATTGGGCCCAGGTACTGTCTTTATCAGAAACCCTTCTGGTGTTCTTCTGAATTTTTTGGGGAATAATAATTTTTAAAACATCCTGTAGGTATTCGCTCCTTCTTTCAGCCTCTGTTTGAGAATAGGAAAGGTTCTGGAAAAACACCAAAAGCATTATTGCAAAAGCCGTTTTCCTAATCATATTTTTTAATTCTTATGTTTCTGAATTGCGCCATATTTCCATAGTCCTGAATTAAAATATGACCTTTTGCTGACATGGCAAATCCCGGAAATTCTACAAACTTCGACTTTTGAATTTTCTGTTTCAGATCATCAGAATCCCTTTGGTATTCAAGAACCATTTTGCCATTTAACCAATGCTCCACTTTATTATTCTTTGCAATGATCTTAATACTATTCCAGTTTCCGGGAGGGTTCAAATTTTTATTTGCAGTTGGGCCATATAGTTCATACAATGCGCCTGACAGGAGTTTCGGGTCATTATGTGTTTTCTCTACAGGATAATTATGGTCGTCGATGATCTGGTATTCAAACCCAATACCCGTAATCCTTTTTGAGTTGGGCCTTTGGATCAAATCCACAAAATATTTCACTCCCGTATTGGCGTATTTTGTAAGGTTGTACTCAAGTTCCAATTCAAACTCACCAAACTTTTCACGCGTAATGATATCGCCGCCTTTTTTACCCGAGTCAAGTACCAGCATGTTATGTTCAATCCTCCATCCTGATTTTGGGAAATCATCACTGTTTACTGACCGCCAGTGTTGGGTAGAGGTACCATTGAAAAGAGGAACCCATGTGCTTTTGCCCGACTTTTTAGAGCCTGAACAGGATAAAAAAATAATACTTAAAAAGAATATTATGAAAATTTGTATTCTGTAAATAGAATCTACCAGCATCATTATTTATCTATTTTCTTGAAAACGTCTAAGTCATTATGCCCGGCAGTTTCGGAAATATATTTAGCCCCCAGCATGATCTTACCTGCCCAACTTTCAGATTTTATCAATGATCTGTTTTTATTTACAATTCATTGATCCCTTAAACCGATATACGCATATTTTACTCGGTAATTGTAATGGGAATCTTTCTCACAATTTCTTCTGAATCTCCATATATGTTTGAGTTCCTGGCAACAAACACCACGTTGTAGGTTCCGGGAGTGTTAAATACGTACTCATATGTTTTTATTATTTCATCTCTGTATCCTCTAATCGGGATTGGCCTGTCTGGGCCATTTTCAAAATCAGCGGCGGAAAGTGGCGGAGTAATTGCCCAAACCTGTACTGTATCGTTAGGTAAGGCACTGGGAACCCTTATGGTCATGCTTGAAGAGGTTAGTGTGCTGTTTTTCAAAGCATCATCAGTAAAATGTTTATCGTAGACCAGCGTTAACTGCCGGGTATCAGAAAAAACCTGGCTACCCAAAATTGTTCCGGTTTCAATTTTAAGGCTGCGAACAAACCAGTTTCTTTGTGTACCTCCTACGGCATCAGGCGTTTTATAATACCTGAAGGCAAGATAAATAGGCTTGGTTTTATCAACTGCGGCTGATTTAATATCTATAACTCCCGATGGTACAGAAAGTGCGGATGATGTTGAATTCATGGAGTTAGGTGCCAGCACAAAATTTTTAGTAATATCATTTGTCCATGTTGCGGCCAACACATCATCGATTGTGTAATTGCCGTTAAAGTCGTTTGACACCCACACTGATAACAAGTCAGGGTGCGTGCCATATGCCACGCCGGTGGTAAATGAAGCATTCATATAATCCGGAAATATAATCCTGCTATCTTTATATTCATAGTCAAGCAGGGGTTCCCCCGAATAAAATGAAATAATTTCCGCATCTCCCACTAGGTTAAACGCTACACTTTCTCCGGCTTTGTATGTTGTCTTTTCCGTAGTTACATCAAACTGCGGGGTGTCCACTCCTTGTTTTGTACAAGAAAACAATACTGTGGTTAATGCTATAAATAGTAGGCTCTTTTTCATACATTTACTTTTGATGGTTGAGTTTTAAACAAGACATCCTATTCAAAATTTCCGGTGGTCAGATTTATTTTAGCTGATAATAATTACCAACCTGGATTTTGAGTTAAGGCAGGGTTTAAGCCCATTTCATAACTGGGAATAGGCCAAAGTGTATCGCGCGGAGAAAAATTTCTGTAGGGCACAATAATACTGGTGCTGGTAGGCACTTTTTCTTCAATATCAATTTTTGTCAGCTCCATATTTTTTATGAGAATACCCCACCTGTTCAAATCAGCTTTTCTTAGCGCTTCAAAACACAACTCTCTTGCCCTTTCATCCTGAATGGTAACCAGGAACGCGTCTTTACTTGCATAAGCTTCCGGTTTCAAATCAGCATCAGTGACATTTGTAATAGTAGCTACCGCTGTGGCCCCGCTACCTACACCTGAGATGGTAACCTGGGGAACGGATGTAAACCTGGCACCCGGATTCGTTAAGGTAATCGTAGTTATTCTTCCACTAGAAACAGTTGCTGTAGCGGTGGCTCCGATGCCTCCGCCTCCCACAATCTCCACTTTAGTAGAAGCTGTCACATATCCACTCCCTGAACCTGTAAGCGTAATGGATGCCACACTTTCGGCCATGCCGCTTTTGCCATTCAGGTATTTTCCATAACCTCTTCTTCTTACCTGATTTACTTTACTAATCGCATCTTCGGTTGGCCCGTTGATAGCATTTTCTGCTTCTGCATACATCAGTAAAATATCCGAATACCTCAGCATCGGGAAGTTAACGGGGCTATAATTTTTACTACGGGGCGACACAACTTCATACTCTCTTTTATACTTACCGCAATCCCGGTTATAGTGAGTTACAGATGTAAGGTAAGTGCGCCTTGGAGGTGTGGCAACAGCTAAGCGATACGGCGCTATCGCAGAATCCCGCCTCTGATCGTAAGAGTATAGCTTATCGTAATTATCATACTTATCCCATAAAATTCCCGTAGCTTTTACGGTACCGTAAGAAAACATATCCTGCTCATCTGAATAAGCCACACCTCCATAAGTGCCTATCCTGCCAGAAATAGCGCTCCACATTCCCACGGCGTTTCCATATAGTTCTATTTCCCAAATTGTTTCTTTTGGATCGTATTTATCTGCGGAATAATTAATGAACACCTGGCTGAAATCATTATTCAATTCATGATATCCTTCATCTATGATCATACCTGACCATTTTTTCGCTTCTGCATACCTTGATATATCATTTAGCGGGCTCCCGGCCATTAACAAATTTACACGTGCCAATATTCCCCTCACCGCTGAGCGGCTAATTCGTCCGCCATGGTTGTATGCGGTAATTGGCTTAACTAGTGTATCAGCCTCTTCCATGTCTTTTAATATCTGGTCATACACATCCCTTACCGGCGACCGGGCCAGTCTGGTATTTGAGCCATCGATAGTAGGTTCCAGCTTCATGGGTACCGGACCAAAATTTTGCACGAGCATAAAATAATAAAAAGCTCTTAAGAACAATGCTTCGCCTTTTATAACTTTTCGGGTATCTTCCTTCATTTCCGGCTTATTAATATTAGCTAACAGAAGGTTTGCCCTTTCTATTCCCAGATAACACAGGCGCCAATATTCTGCCACTCTTACCTCAGTAGCGGATACATTATAAGCTGAAGGGCCGATAGATGAAGCATTGAGGCTACGCTGAAAAGAAAGATCTGCATCAAAACCGTTATAAATTACGTATTGGCCATAAAGGCTCAAATTGGCCATATTACTGTAAACAGTAGCCAGTGCAGAGTTTAACTGCTCCTCGTTCGCATAAAAAATTTCCGGTGAATAAACATCCCGCGGCTTGGTTTCCAAAAATTTATTACAGGAACCCATCACTACTATGATTAATGTAAAAACTAAAATTCTGGATGTATTTATTTTTATCATGACAATCAATTAATAGGTTAAAAATTAGCTTTTACACCAAACACAAGGATCGTTGCCCTGGGATAGGCTGACCAGTCAAACCCTGGTGTTAATATAGTGTTTCTGACAGAGACTTCCGGATCGGGCCCGGAATAATTTGTCCAGGTTTTAAGATTTTGTGCAGTAGCAGTAAGCAATAATGATCTGATACCGGATATTTTGATAATTCTCGTTGGAATAGAATAAGAAAGCGCAATTGTTTTTAACCGAAGAAATGAACCATCCTCAATATACTTTGATGAATACCGCCCCGCAGGTCCTTGCCCATTGGCTCTAAAATACTCATTACTGGGGTTTTCCGGCGTCCACCTGTTGGCATAAGTTGCAAACTGGTTTCTGTTATTAGCAGGTCTACCGCCTTCAAAATATATTCTGTTGGCATTAAACAACTGATTGCCATAAGACCACTGGAAAAATACGTAAAGATTGAAGCCTTTGTAGTCAAATACATTGCTGAACCCGCCAATGTGTTTCGGCATAGGGTTGCCTATTATAGCCTCATCAAACTGGTTGACTGTACCCTCCCCATTGAGGTCTTTATAATTGATACTGCCGGGCTGAACTGTGCCGCCATTGTCAGGTAAGCCTTTCTTTAAGACGTAGCCGATTCCAACC
>JAFAFV010000156.1 GCA_023423285.1 Bacteroidota bacterium | reverse complement strand
ATATCGCCATATAACCGTTTCCTGTGAACCCTGCCACGGCCCGGCTAAACTTCATATAGATTATATTAACGCTGACGAGTAAAAAAACAATAAAAACACGGCTGGCTCATTTTTACTGATGGCGCGCAACAGCACGCAGGCACAGGAGATGTTATCTTGCTTTCCCTGCCACTCGCGCAAGGGAAACATTAGTGCCAACGTGCTGAACAGCCCCGAGATCATGGATAACTATATTCCTGAAATACCGTCAACAGATTATTACCACGCTGACGGGCAGGTAAATGATGAAGACTTTACCTATGCGTCTTATCTGCAAAGCGTAATGTATCACCGCAATGTAAAATGCACCAACTGCCACAATGCGCATACGGGTAAGCTGATCATTGCCGGTAATGGCGTATGCAATCAATGCCATAGTAAAGATAAATACGATAACCCGGGACACACGTTCCATGCTATGGGTACAGCAGCTTCAGAATGTAAGAACTGCCACATGCCTTCAAAGTATTACATGGGCAACGACTTGCGGCACGACCATATTTTTCGTGCGCCACGCCCCGATCTTTCTGTAAAAAATGGCACACCCAATGCCTGTAACGACTGTCATAAAGATAAATCGGCACAATGGGCGGCAGATGCTGTGGTAAGATGGTATGGCGCTAACCGCCCTTATCATTTTGCAGAAGACCTGGCGCCGGGCAGTAAAATGGATGCCAACGCGCAGGCGCACCTGATTAGAATACTCTCGGATTCTGCTACACCTTCTATCATCAAAGCCACGGCGGTTCATTACATGGGCAACATCAATGATAACAACAGTTTGCAGGCCATTATGGCTCAGTTAAACCATGTTGATGCACAGGTAAGATACAGAGCGCTAATTGCACTTACCAATTTTCCGCCGCTGCAATGGCAGTCGGCAGTGGTGCCCATGCTTGAAGACAAGGTAAGAGCGGTAAGAATAGCTGCGGCCAATTTATTGCTGAGCACTAATGAACCGCAAAACCTGGGACAGTTTGGCGAACCCTATACAAAAGCAGCCGGAGAACTGAACGACTACATTTTGTACCAGACAGATTTTGCATCGGGCAACGTGATGGCGGCAGATTATTTTTTGAAATTAAGAAATTACGACAGGGCTGAAACATTTTACCTGCGCGGCTTACAAAAAGACAGTGCCATGAACTACGCGCGGCTGAACCTTTCTACCATGTACAATATTATGGGGCGCAACCAGGATGCATTGAAGGTATTGCAGGATGCTGTCAAAAGCGATCCTGATAATGACCGCATCTACTTCAATCTGGCTCTTTTGTACAATGAGTTGAACGACCCAGTTAATGTGGAGAAAAACCTTAAAAAGGCCATCAGCCTGAAAACAAAAAACCCACGCGTTTATTATAACTACGGTGTGCTGTTGCAGCAAAAACAACAACCCCGCGAAGCAGAAAAGCAATACCTGAATGGCCTGAAAATAGCCCCGGCTGATGCAGATATTCTTTACGCACTTTGTGTGCTTTACCTGCAGGAAAACCAGCCAGCCAAAGCCATTCCGCATGCGCAGAGCTTAAAGCAACATTACCCTGCGGACCAGCGATACACTCCGCTGTACCAGCAGCTGGGTTTGTAACTACTTAAAAAAATTACGCGCTTAATACCCTTTTCTAAGCATGGTTGCATATTCATTCGGAAGCGGGCTTTCTTCTACTGCTTTTGCTGCTTTTTCAATGTCGTAATCAAAGCGGATAAAGTCAACCTGAATACTTTCTTTGTCTTGTATGGAACTGTTGCCGTGAATGGTAAGCATTACATAACAACCTTGCGAATTTCCGTCTTTTGGTTTGCCTACAGAACCGATGTTGATGGCATGGCGAAAACGCAGTTGCTCATCATTACCGGAATTTAAGATGCGGTGATAAGGTTTGTGCGTATGTCCGAAACATAAGATGTCTGCATCTGCCTGCTCCATAATGCGTAGCAAACTTTTTTCTTCACGGTCTTCAAACAGGTATTCATTAATTTTTCTGGGGCTGCCATGCACCAAAAGCAAATTTAGCTTGTCTTCGTTCAGTTGAAACTCCACTTTAATGTGTGCAGGAAGCGTTCGCAGATAATTTCTTTCTTCTTCATGAATGATGGAATTGGTAAAAGCAATAGAAACCGCGCCATTGTCTTTATCATGATCAGTTTTGTAAGCGCAACCGCAATCATTACTCATACGCCCAATGCCATAATCATAATTTCCTGCAATGGTTGGAATTCTTCGTTTTTTAATTTCATTGACAACTTCATTCGCCCAAATGTTGTATCCGACCAAATCTCCCAGGCAGTAAAGCGCGTCCGGCTTTTGTTCTTCCATATTATTTAAACATGCCTCCAATGCAGGAAGGTTGGCGTGTATGTCGCTGAACAAGGCTATCCTCATAAAATAATTTATGTATTTTGTAATTGTGGTTTTGTATAGTATTTATTCCTGAGCCAAAAGGCAACATTCACCAATGCAATCAATGCAGGAACTTCCACCAGCGGACCAATTACACCGGCAAAAGCCTGCCCGCTATTGATACCAAATACACCAATTGCAACAGCTATGGCCAGTTCAAAATTATTTCCCGCTGCCGTAAAAGCAATGGAGGTATTGGTACCGTAATCGGCTCCCATTTTTTTACCCATGAAAAAACTGACGAGGAACATTAAAATAAAATAGATTATCAGGGGTATTGCAATCCTTATTACATCAAGAGGTATTTGTACAATCAGCTCTCCTTTCAGGCTGAACATTACAACAATCGTAAACAATAATGCGATTAATGTAACGGGAGAAATAAAGGGGACGAATTTATTGGTGTACCAGTCGTCCCCTTTTATTTTGCGGAGCAAAAGCCTTGTAAGCACCCCTGCTGCAAAAGGAATACCCAGGTAAATAGCAACGCTTTCTGCAATTTGCCCGATGGTAATGTTTACTTCTGACCCCTTAATGCCAAAAAGCGGCGGCAACACTGTAATGAAAAAATATGCATATACGCTGTAAAGCAATACCTGGAAAATACTATTGAGCGCTACCAACCCTGCCGCATATTCCCTGCTGCCATCAGCCAACTCATTCCACACAATCACCATTGCAATACACCGCGCCAGGCCAATTAAAATAAGACCAACCATGTATTCGGGATAGCCGTGTAGAAAAACAACAGCAAGCAGGAACATCAGTACCGGGCCTATTACCCAGTTAAGCAGTAAAGACATTCCCAAAACCTTTTTGTTTCGGAAAACTTCCTTCATCTTTTCATACCTCACTTTTGCAAATGGAGGATACATCATGAGTATAAGGCCAATTGCCAGTAGAATATTGGTTGAGCCTGATGAAAAGGAGTTAATAAACCCGGATGATGAAGGAAAAAAATAACCGATGGCTACACCTGCTGCCATCGCTACAAAAATCCAAAGGGTTAAATATCTGTCTAAGAACGTTAACCTTTTCCTGGCATGTGCCGGGGCACAATTGTTTGCTGACATAGTACTGAGTAAGTTTTTTAATTACAACAATCTGTTGCGCAACCGCAGGCTTTTGGTTTTTCTGCATATACTGTAATACTGAAGATGCCCGTGTTGCCATTTTTGAAATTAACCAGCTCTCTTTCATTCAGGTAGTTCTTCAAAATGTCATCGGGGATGTAAATCGGCTTTTCATTTTGAATGGTGATGTTTGAGAAGCCATTTGTTTTAATCAACTCTAAATAAACATTCTTTTGTATGGCGCCGGAAACACAACCTGCATACATCTCTGCATCCTTTTTCAAAGCTTCAGGAAGATGGCCTGCCAATACCACATCAGAGATGCTAAAATGCCCGCCCTGTTTTAGCACACGAAATATTTCTTTGAATACTTTGTCTTTATCAGGTACAAGATTTAACACACAATTACTTACAATAACATCAGCCACATTTGCAGTTACCGGGATGTTTTCTATGTCTCCCTGCCGGAATTCCACGTTTGCATAGCCCAGCGTTTGAGCGTTGACTCTTGCTTTTTGAATCATTGCCGGAGTAAAGTCAATTCCGATCACCCTGCCATCTTCGCCTGTTTCGTTTCTGGCAACAAAGCAATCATTGCCCGCCCCACTGCCTAAATCAATAACGGTATCACCCTTTTTGATGTTAGCAAATTGCGTTGGAAGGCCGCATCCCAGGCCCAGATCAGCATCCGGATTATAACCTTCTACTGTGCTGTAATCATCACTCATGATGTTGTATACTTCCGTTGAGCAACTGCCTGAACCGCAGCAGGATGACTGATTGGTCTCCTTATCCTGTAACGCGATTTCACTGTATTTCTGTTTTACGATTTCTTTAATCTGTTCTGAAGTTTGCATATTGAAAGTTTTTAATTAACAGCAATTTTTTTTCGAGGCAAGTTTAGAAGAAATGCGTGCAAAGTACTCCTGTAACTTGGCGATTGCCTTTTCATCTATACAGTAGCAAACGCTGTTGCCTTCCACCTCTCCTTTGATGAGTCCCGCATTTTTAAGCTCTTTCAGGTGTTGCGAAACGGTTGGCTGTGCAAGTGGCAATTCATTTACAATGTCTCCGCAAATACAGGCTTCCACCTTTATGAGATGTTCGATAATAGCGATCCTTGCCGGGTGTCCCAGCGCTTTGGCCAGTGTTGCAATTGCGTTTTGCTTTTGGGTAAAATGTTCCGTTTTTGTTGCTCCCATTTTTTTTATTAATATTGCAATATTACGATAAAGATAGAAAGTTAAAAATTTATTAGTCCTATTATTTCGCACAGCCGTTAAAAAAATGCCACCCTTACATAAAGGGTGGCATCTGTGTGTATGAAGAATTGAATTATTTTGTGGAGAACTTATAGTAAGAGATAGTATGATACGTTTCTCCCGGCTTCAATACGGTGCTGGGGAAAGATGGCTGATTGGGGCTGTCAGGAAAGTGTTGTGTTTCCAAACAAAATGCCGTTCTAAAGTCATCTTTAAAACCACCGAGCAATGTGTTTTTGCCCTGCATGAAATTTCCTGTATACAATTGCACACCAGGCTCCTGTGTTAACACGTCCAATACAATTCCTGATTTATCTCCAATAGCGCGCGCGGCATGTGTGGTTCCATAAGCTCCACTGGTACCGTTTAGTACATAACAATGATCGTAGCCTTTACCAAATTTTAATTGTTCATGATCCTGCTCTATTCTTTCACCAATAGTGGTAGGTTTTGTAAAATCAAACGGAGTGCCGGCCACAGGCTCAATACCTGTTGGTATTAATGTTGAATCAACCGGTATGTATTTATCAGCAAATATCTGCATCTGATGTCCCAGTATATCGCCACTACCAGCGCCATTCAGATTAAAGAAAGCGTGATTGGTAAGGTTGATAACCGTAGGCTTTGTTGTGGTAGCCGTGTATTCCATCTTAACGGCATTATCAGACGTAAGGCTGTACACTACTTTTGTTTTTAACTCACCAGGATACCCCTCTTCCATGTCTGGGCTTGTATAAGAAAGTTCCAGCGTACTGTCGTTTGGCTGCACTGCATCCCACACTACGTACTGAAACCCTTTGTTGCCTCCATGCAGTGTATTCACACCATTGTTCAGGGCCAGTGTGTATTCCTGCCCGTCAAGCGTGAATTTTCCTTTGGCAATACGGTTGCCATAGCGCCCAATAGTAGCGCCCAGGTAAGGTTCGGTAGCATTTTTAAAGCTTTCCACACCGTCCATCGAAATCACAACATCAGTTAACTTTCCTGCGCTGTCGGGAACCAACAGGCTTACAAAGCGTCCGCCATAGTTAGTAATAGCCAGTTGCATACCATTGGCATTTTTCAAAGTGTAAAGCGCTGTTTTTTTACCATCAATCGTGGTTTCAAATTTTGCGGCGTCTGGGCCTTGCGCACTTGTTGCAGCAGTTGAATCGCTATCAGCTGCGTTTTTGTCGCTGGCATTATTACAGGCAGTAAACGAAGTTAAAGCAGCCGAAAAAGCAAGTAGTTGAATCGTTCTGTTCATTGGATTATTTTTAAAATGATTGTTTATGCAAATAGTTTCTTTGAACGCAAGTCTCGAAAGTACAATATATTTTAATGCACTTACCTGCCCACTACCGGGAACTGTGAAATTCTTAATTGTGTGCAGCCGTACGGAACTAATATAATGTCCTCATCTTCTGGCGCTGTTTCCAACTGATAGATCATACTGTATGGTAATGGCCCCGCCATTTGATTGTATAACTGCCAGGAAGGTATGCGCCGGCCTTTGGTGCGCAGGCTAAGCGGGGCATTCTGCAGGTTCCAGGGATAAGTAGTAACTGGATTGACCTGCAATTGAAACGCTTTTTCCAATTCATGATCGGGAATGTTGAGCAATCCATAATTCCAGGGAGTGGTTGGATGAACCTCATCATAAGTTGCTCCATACTTATCTGCATCTTTTGTGTTATGAACTTTTTCAACACGTTCGCCTATTTTCAGTGCATAAACCAGCGGGCCGCGTTCTATGGAAACAGAATTTTCATGCCATGTATTCTTATAAATATGCATGGGCAGTTTCAGTTCTACAACATCACCATTGCTCCAGTTTCGGTTTAGCACCATGATGCTGCCGCCTGCAGCTTTTTGTTCAGGCTTACCATTCACGTGTACCACCGCTTCTTTACACCATCCCGGCACGCGCAAATGAAACGGAAAAGCAACAGACTTTGTTTTGCCAGGGAAATTGAAAACAAATCTGATCTCATCCTGAAAAGGGTAACTGGTCTCTTCTTTAATGATTATTTGCGTTCCATTCCCGACTGTTGCTTTTACTTCACTTGGTGCATATACAAGTGCGGCAAGGCCCTTATCGGGCGTGGCATACCAAAGGTTTTGTGTAAACTTGGGCCAACCCTGGTGCATGTTTGCGGTACAGCATGGATATCCTGTCATCAAGCCATACACTACATCTGTGCCTTCGTGATTCACGTCAAAGTTTCTGATGTGGCGTGTGGCCATTACCTGGTTTGCCTGTTGAAAGTATTGCCTCGTCATAAAATCATCTGAAGCCTGTGCTGGCAATGT
The DNA here is from genome assembly GCA_023423285.1 of Bacteroidota bacterium. Taxonomy (GTDB): domain Bacteria; phylum Bacteroidota; class Bacteroidia; order Chitinophagales; family Chitinophagaceae; genus Niabella. The sequence continues at coordinate 5,459 of JAFAFV010000156.1, read as the reverse complement.
ATTGAAAGCAATTTTTTCAAGGTGGTCAGCATATGGCACGCCTCCTGTAATTGCCAGTAAATTTTCCAGCGAAAACATCAGCTCTACGGCGCTGCAAAACTCTGAGCCTTGTGTGGGATTGTTGCCATGAAGCGCTTCATCGCCACCATACATACCATTTGCATGACCGTTGAAGCGTATTAAACTTTTAAATCCTTTTTCAGTGGCCTGAATATGTTTTGTATCGTTATGACGCTGATAATAAATCATGGGCGTTTTAATGCCCTGCGCCAGATTTACACAATGAATGCTGCCCATTGTTGACAGCAGGTTGGTATTTAAAAAAGCATTGGTATAATCAAAGGTTTGCTTATAGATCAGATCACCGAGTTCAAGCAGAAAATCATCGCCCGTTATATTGTACAACCAATACACGGCCATCAGGTTGTCTCCACCGCGGTATCGCGCCCAAAAGGTCCAGTGGTCAAGGGGTTTTTGAGGAAGTGTTTTTAACTGGTACTTAAAGTAATTGGTCATCAGGTTGAGCACTCTTTTGTCTTCAGTTGCTGAGTAATACTGCATGAGAATTTTAAGCATTACCATTTTAGGCCACCAGTCCTGGCTATTATCGCGCTGCACGCCTGGTTCTGGGCCATAATCTTTTGAAGGGCCAAAATAACCATCCGGCCTCTGGCTGTTCAAAGCCCATTCAATCCAGGGTTTTGTTTTGGCAATCAGTTCTTCATCTTTTAATATATAAGCCAGCGGCAGCAGGCCGTCAATCCAGTAAGGGCCGCGCTCCCACTGGTCGCCGTTTCCGCCCAGCCATCCGTTTCTTTTGCCCATCACCAGCGGGTACAATTCATCCAGCCTGCCGGTGGCGCCACTTGCTTGGCGCACCAGCATTTCTTTTAACCACCCCTGCGGGGAAATGGAACCAAGCGGCAGTTGCGCGTAAGGGTTTTGCTTTAAAGGTGCCCTTCCAAATTGATGTGTATGTTGAGCCTGTGTCATTACTGATAAAAAAATACAGGTGAGGAGAATAAGATATTTTTTCATACGTATCTTTTTATGCTTCGTTTAATGGCCTTCACCAGAAGGAACCTCCAATACTTTGGTATCAGGATGCGGGCTGCCAAAATTTGGAGTACCATCTTTGTTCCAGGTAAATTTTTGCGCACGCGGCTTGCGCCTGCTGCCGCAACCTTCACCGGGATTGTCGTTGGCATGATACAGTATCCAATCCTCTTTTCCATCGGCAGATTTAAAAAAAGAATTATGCCCGGCGCCATAAATATTGCTTCCCGGTTGTGGGGTGAATACCGGTTCAGGAGATTTCTTCCAGCTTTTGGGATCTAACAGATCAGCATTTTCATCAGCAGTGAGCATGCCCAGCGTGTATTCATCCGTCCAGCAACCGCTGGCAGAATAAATGATGAACACTTTGTCTTTTTTTCCTTTTAAAAATTGCGGCCCTTCGTTCACATATACATGCTCATCCTTTCCAAGTCTTCCGTGCCGCTCCCAGGGCAGTTCGGGGCTGCTGATCATCACACGCGGGCCATCAATCGTCCAGGGATTGCTCATCTTAGCAATGTAAATATTCTGCTGTCCGTTTTCATCGCCTTCCCATCCCGACCATATCATGTATAACTGATTTTTATGCTCAAACACATTGCCATCAATCGCCCATTTGTCGGTAGCATCTGCCACTTTTCCTTTAAACACCCATGTACCCTGCATAGGATCAGGGTTTGTGTTTTCTATCACATACATCCTGTGGTTTCTGTTATCGCCATTGTCTGCGGCAAAGTGCATGTACCAGCTATTGTTAATGTAAGCAATTTCAGGCGCCCATATCTGCCGGGAATAAATAGTATTTGGCGGCGGTGTCCACACTGTTTTTCTTTCAGCAGTTTTTAAATCGGTAATGCTTTTGGTTTTCCAGATGTCGAGAGACCTGCCTGTAGTATGTGTGTAATAATAGTATCCGTCTTTATAAAAACTGTAAGGATCTGCGCCAGCGGTAAGCAAAGGGTTGGTAAACGTATGGGTGGAAACGGAAGTTTTTAAAGATGTGCATGAAGTAGTGGTTGTAAATATGAATGCAAAAAAGATCACGAATAACCGGGTCATAACTAAAATTTATTGGGTTGATTGCAAAAACCTGAACGTGTTTTGCAATACTATAAGCCTGGGTGCATTGTTTTTATTTTTGACGAATTGAAGGCCCATATAAGCCGTTCTTCTTTTTGCCACTTTTTCGCCGGAATAATGGGTATGAAAAACATAACCCATGCCACCGTTTTTATCCATCAGTACATCGCCATGCCCCGGGCCATTAATGCCCACATGCTTTTTTGAGAGAATGGGATTGCCTGAATATTTTTGCCATGGCCCCAGCGGCGACCGCGACACGGCATACCCAACAGCATAATCTGGATTTCTAAAATCATTTGCAGAGTAAATGAGGTAATACCAGCTCCTGTGCTTTATTACAGTGGGTCCTTCGGCTACTTTCCAGGCGGCATTTTGAGTGTCTTCCCAATGTTCTGTTGCTGTAACGCATTCTGTCAGGGTTGCAGGATTGATGGCGTTCAAGGCTTCATTCATTTCTGCCACATAAATACGGTTGCCTTTATCAACCCGAACATGGTATAAATAAATTTTACCCTTATCAAAAAACACATAAGGGTCAATCATTCTTACATCTGAGGCAATGGGTTGTATCTGACGCTGCGTAAAAGGCCCTAAAGGATTATCGGCTTCAGCTATAGCAATGTGCTCGCTGGCCGTGTAAGCCATATAAAATTTGTTTTTATACTGAAAAACCTGAGGCGCCCAAAAACCGCTGTTGCCAAACGATGCTCCTTTTTTTAAGACATAACTTCCGTCCTGCCAGCGTTCCTTATTTGTTGAAGTAAATACTTTAAAGCCATCATCTTTATTACCGCCGCCGGTTCCATACAGGTAATACATTCCCTTATAATAAAATATTGTGGGGTCTGCCATAAAGGGATTATCATCCCGGACCTGGTTCTGGCTCCATGCAGAAAGCGAAATCAGTTGCAGTATAAAAAATATAAATTTGGACATATCAAACGAACCTGATAATGATGTATAGTTTTAAACGGGCATAAAGACATGCAGTAAGCTGAATTTTTAATGAAGAATCTTTATATAAAAGATCCCTGTACACAACTCGTTACTAGGGTCTTTTGCAGATAAAATCAATTTCTCTACCGAATCCGATAAAAATACAACATTATAAATAATGCCCAAAAGTTATTCGCCTTTCGGCACCGGTAAATAATCCAGTCTTCAGCTCCATCTTTCGACTTAAAAAAACCGTTGTGCCCCGTGGAATAAGCCCCGGTAACTGATGAGTTTGAAAAAACGGGCATTGGCCTGCGCCACCTGGATGCGTGCCTAAGTTTTGGCATTGTTTGATCCGATGCCCCAGCCACCGGGCTTGACAGCCGATACATAAGAAGCATCCTGCACGGGAATGATGAGCAGCATGCTAAACGTATCATAAAACGGGTTGCCGCCAAAGAAACCGCCGCTGAAGGGACTGCTGCCATTAGTAGTTGACACCATCAGGTGTTCGCCAATGGTAAATCTACCTCTTTTAGCATCAGTATTGATCCTTAAAGCAGCAGCGGTCAAATTTTCTTCCTATCAAAGTGCCCGCATCTTTTAAATATGAGCTTGAAACAAAATAGCGCGATGTGTTTCCACCGCCAGAGATAGAAAGGTTACAATCCTGCAAAGAACCTGTCCTGAAAAGTTCATCGGCCCAGTTCACATCAGTGCCGTCGTAATTGGCAACCGAAGGCTGAAGGGTGTAACTCGTTGTAATATTCGTAAGCGCCGTTATATTCAATATTGTCTAAACTAATGCTAACAAATTTTTTTTCTTTTGAAATGTGATTGAGTAAGATATTTTTATTGGCCGTGTATAAATAAGTCAGATTTTTTATAGCGATCAGATTCTTTCGGTTCTTCCACAAATTCACAAAAACATCAGCCACGATCTCTTCTGCCAAAGCACGTGACTTTACCACCGACACACTGTAAGACAGCAACCCGGGAGAATACAAATCAAACAACTCCCTGAATGCACGCTGATCATCATGCTCAGCAATAGAGCAGATGATGCCTGCTATGTTTGAAGTTTTCATGCATATTAAGTTACAACCGTCGTAAATAAAGCAGTAAGCTCTCTGGCCATTATTTTACCTTAACATCATACAAGCTTTTGTGCATGTTACTTAATTTATCAACCGGTATTTTAATCACTTTTCTGTCATAAGTCAATATACCATTGGTTTCTATTTCAACATCGGTTGTTTGAGTATACACAGCCGCAGAAAGGCCCATTGGGATCAGATTTTTCAAATCTTCCATTAGTTTTACGTAGCGGTTTAAAAGTTCCTGCTCACTTTTAAAACTCTGGTAGCCCCAGTTATCTTTCTGTTGCCAGGTGTGCCCTTCTACCGGTAATCCCAGGCCGCCATACTCGCCAAGCACCAATGCCATGCCGCTTTTACCGTATATGGCAGGGTCAGGCATCATCGGGTCAGGATAATTGTGAATGTCTAATATATGCCCTGTATTGAAAAAGTTTCCGCCGCTGGCACTGTTCACCAGCCTGGATGGATCATAGTTCATTGTCCACTCGGTAATTTCTTTGGTTTTAAACTGGCCCCAGGCTTCGTTGAATGGCACCCAAACCACTATGGATGGATAATTGTGCAAAAAATCCATGATGGCCTTCCATTCTTTGCGAAAATAGTTTTCTGATTCTGTGGTGCGTATTTTATCGTGGTTGTAACCTGAAATTTTTCCGGGATGCATATCCCAGCGATTGCCACCCATATCTCCACTGGGCATATCCTGCCAAACCAAAACACCAATGCTGTCGCAATGCCGATACCAACGGGCAGGTTCTACTTTTATATGTTTGCGAATCATGTTAAAACCCATTTCTTTTGTTTTTACCACATCAAAAGCCAGGGCTTCGTCAGTTGGTGCTGTGTACAACCCATCTGGCCACCAGCCCTGATCGAGCGGGCCGTATTGAAATACAAACTCATTATTTAATGCCAGTCGCTCAATGCCATTGGCATCTTTTTTAAGTGTTATTTTACGCATGGCAAAATAACTTTCAGCCTGATCAATTTGCTTTACACCACGCAGCAGGGAAATTTTTAAACTGTATAAATGCGGAGACGATGGCGACCATAGTTTAGCGTTCTTAATATCAATGCTTCCTTCAACACCTGAAGGCAAAGTAGCTTCGCCTATTTCTTTAGCACCATCATATGCTACAAATTTTACAATATCGCCTGGCAATGCGCCCACCAGGCTGGCTGATACTTTTAACTGGCCATTGTCCACATCGGGGGTGTGTTTTGTGCTTTCAATATAGGTAGCGGGCACTATTTCCGTCCACACCGTTTGCCATATACCTGTTA
>JAFAFV010000150.1 GCA_023423285.1 Bacteroidota bacterium | reverse complement strand
GACAGGGAAGGTTGGGCGGGGTGATTTACACTTAAACATTTTTTCGCCTCCCCCATAATTTTCCCATCTTTGCCCGATGAAAATTTTACTCAACTATCTCAAACCGCATAAATGGTTGGTGATCATTACCCTGATGCTGGCTGGTATCAATATTGGTTTTTCTTTAATAGATCCCATCATTCTTGGTAAGCTCATCAACCTGGCGGCTGGTTATGTGAACAATCCCGCACCGATGCAGCCTTTCTGGTGGAATTTTGCCGGGCCGGTGATACAGTTGCTGTTGCTTTCCATTGGTGTGGCTATGGTAAGCCGCATTGCCAAAGCCTTTCAGGATTATTTTTTAAACACCATCGTGCAAAAATTTGGCGCCGGCCTTTTTACAAATGGGTTAAGGCATGCCATGAAACTGCCTTACCACGAATTTGAAGACCAGCGCAGCGGTGAAACCCTTGGCATCTTGCAAAAAGTAAGGACAGATACTGAAAAATTCATTAACTCGTTTATCAATGTGCTGTTTCCTATTATTGTGGGCATTATTTTCGTGAGTATTTATGCCTATAATATTCACTGGAGCCTGCCGGTGATTTACTTTGGAGGAATTGGTTTGCTGATTGTCATGAGTAATCTCCTTACCAAAAAAATCAAACAGGTACAAAAGCAAATTGTAACCCAAACGGCGGCTTTGGCAGGTGCCACCACCGAATCACTAAGAAATATAGAACTAGTAAAAAGCCTGGGGCTAACCAACCAGGAAGTAGAACGCCTGAATAAAAACACTTATAAAATTTTAGGTCTTGAACTGAACAAAGTAAAACGCATCCGCAGCATCAGCTTTGTGCAGGGAACTTTTGTGAATACGCTCAGGCAAATTATATTATTTGTGCTGATGTATGTGGTGTACCAGGGCAGAATGGATGCAGGCCAACTGGCCACGATGCAGGTTTTTTCTTTTTTTATTTTTGGCCCCTTGCAGGAGATTGGTAATATCATCCTGTCCTATCGCGAAGCAGAAGCTTCTTTAAATAATTTTGACAGCCTGATGAAGAAACCTCCCGAGCCATTGCCTGCCCATGCAAAACAACTGGGCAACATTGAAACGCTTGAATTTAAAGGCGTGGGATTTAAACATCAAACCGCTAGCAATGCCGCTATTAACGACATTAGTTTTAAAGTTAGAAAGGGTGATACCATTGCTTTTGTGGGTCCTTCAGGCAGTGGTAAAACCACGCTGATGAAATTGCTGGTGGGCCTGTACAGACCCATGAAGGGAAAAATTTTTTACAATGGCCTTGATGAGGAGGAAATTAACTTTGAAGACCTGCGAAGACAAATTGGTTTTGTAACACAGGATACGCAACTGTTTTCTGGCACCATACGTGAAAACCTGACATTTGTAAATCCTGATGCCACTGAAGATGATTTGAATGACGCCATCAAAAAAGCATCGGTAACCGGTATTTTGGCAAGAGCAGAAAAGGGTATAGAGACAACAATAGGAGAGGGCGGCCTTAAACTTTCGGGTGGCGAAAGGCAGCGGCTTTCCATTGCGCGCGCACTGATTAGAAAACCGAGGATTTTGATTTTTGATGAAGCCACTTCAGCGCTTGATTCCATTACTGAAGAAGAGATCACCAAAACCATCCGCGAAATTTCATCCATGCAAAATCAGGTAACCGTTTTGATCGCACACCGCCTGAGCACCATTATGCATGCAGACCGAATTTATGTGCTGGAACGCGGCGATATTGTGGAAACCGGCAGCCACGAAGAATTACTGTCAACCAAAGGCCTTTATTATGCTATGTGGCGCCAGCAAATTGGCGAACGTCGTAGCCAAAACAGCAATGCACAGGTGGCCTAACCTGTGCATTTGTAAATAAGGTGGAAAAATATTTTTATTGCTTATAAAAGTCAACGGCCTTTTTTACGCTGCCTTTATCAAGCAGCAATTGTTTGGCCTGATCGTAATCTTTAATCCCCGTTTGTTCCATCACCATTCTTGTTCCGCGGTCAACCAGTTTTTCATTTGTCAATTGCATGTTTACCATGCGGTTGCCTTCCACACGGCCTAATTGTATCATGGCGGTTGTAGAGATCATGTTGAGTACCAGTTTTTGTGCTGTGCCGCTTTTCATACGCGTACTTCCGGTAACAAACTCGGGGCCCACAATAACTTCAATGGGGTGATCTGCAACCTGGCTTATCTTGGCGTTAGGATTGCAGGATATGCTTCCTGTAACGATGCCGTTTTTCCTGCATTCGCGCAGTGCGCCAATTACATAAGGTGTGCTGCCACTTGCTGCCACCCCCACTACGGTATCTTTATCATTAATGTCGTATTCCTGTAAATCATGCCAGCCCTGCATTTCATCATCTTCGGCGTTTTCCACTGGTGTTGTAATAGCTTTATTACCACCGGCTATAATACCTATCACAACGCCCATGGGCAGCCCATAAGTGGGCGGTATTTCACTCGCGTCAAGCACGCCAAGCCTGCCGCTGGTGCCGGCACCTATATAAAACAGCCTGCCACCCATCAGCATATTTTCTACAATGGCCTCTACCAACCGCTCTATTTGGGGGATGACCTTTTGTACTGCAATGGGCACAGTCTGGTCTTCAATATTAATTGCAGTCAGTAATTCCAGCACTGACATTTTTTCCAAATGGTCATACTTGCTGGGTTGCTCCGTAATCTTTTCTCCCGACATAAATTCTCTCTATGTTTTGTAATCAGTTATTAGTTTGTGTGATATTCAATCAATCCCTTCATGGGCTTTTGCATTACATTGCCCATCTCAAAATTATAAGCGCCGCACAGTTCCTTAAGCACATCTTTAAACCCAAATGAAATTCCTCCAACAAAGTTAATCGGATGGTTCCAGGCTTCGTTGTACTTGCAAAGATGCGTGAAAAAGAAATCATTTAATCCATCTTCAATGATGTTTTCAATCATGTAATGCCCACGGTTATCTGCCAGAAACCGCGCAAAGGTAGCAAGATAGCGGTTGGGCAATGGCTTTTTATACACATTGGCTAAAATTTCTGTTCCATTGGTCATAAAGGACGCATCAAACCTGGCCCTCAGGTCTTCATCAAAAGTATCGTACATGTAATACTGAATCACTTTTCTGCCCAGGTATGCGCCGCTGCCTTCATCACCCAGCACATAACCCAGGCCAGGCCTGTTTTTGGTTATTTTTTTACCATTGTAAAAGCATGAACTGGAACCGGTTCCTAAAATGCAGGCTATGCCTTTGCTATGTATACAAAGACCTTTAGCTGCACCTTCCACATCGTGCGTCACTTCTGCCTTTGCACCTTTAAATACTTTTAGAAGACTGTTTTTTACAAGTTTTCTGTTGTCAGGATTGATGCAGCCTGTACCGTAATAATAAATAGATTGCGGCTGTAATTTTTTTAATTTCGGGACTAATTCTTTTTGAAGTAGTTCGGCTATTTGTTCACTGTTTAAAAAATAAGGACTAATACCGGCTGTAATGACTGTTTTTGCCTTGCCGTTGTGAAGCAGACACCATTCGGTTTTGGTGGCTCCCGCATCAGCAATTAATATAGTTTCGGGCATGTAATTACAATTTGATAATTATTGTGCTAATATAAGCGTAAAGTTTTAGATTTTATTCTGTTAGCCTTTACAAAAACTTTTATGCAGGCGCTCATTCATTTATTTAGAAATAGTTAACAAACCCGAAATGTATTTTTGACTGGCGCAGGTTAAAATCTGCATCACTTCTTTTACCAATGGCCCAGGCAAGGTTAAAAAGCCCTACTTTAGTTTCAAAAGCCATACCCAGCCCAGCGCTGATATAAGTATAATTTTGGTTGAAGCCGCGACTAACATTTCTTCCCCAGCCGCCATCGGTAAAAGCATTAAAGTAAGAATTTTCGCCTACAAGGTAGCGGTATTCTAAAGTTGCAATGCCGTATTGCGAAAGGAACTGACTGTGCTCATCAAACCCCCTTAGCAAGCGGTAACCACCAATTTGAAACAACTCGTTCCTGAAAATATTGCTGCCGCCAATGTAACCGGCATTAATAGCCGTTTTAACGGTACTGCGCATTTTTTGGCCTAATGGAAAATACCTGGCAGCTGTTAACGTGGAGCGAAACTGATAAGACTTTGTTTTAACTGTGTCATAAAGCGTGGCAAAGCGGAAGGAGGGATCGTCTGGATCTTCCAACTCTAATATCTGGTTATTAGGTTTGATCTTTTTATTGCCTGCAGTAGAAACAAACACTATATCAAAACCATTCACCGGGTTGTAAATGTAATTGGTGTTATTAAAGCCGTATTCGATGCCTATATTAGCCAGTGTTACATCAGCCTCGTTGGGCAGGCGCCGGGTTTGTAATACCTGGCTTGTGTTGATGTTGCTTAAAATGGTCTTGAACTGTTGTACGAACAGTTTTGCGTATTGTTTTGAGTCGAACGAGTACCGCGCGCCCAGGTTAAAATCAAAATTCAAAAAAGTGGAATCGCGTTTTAACATGTCAAACCCAAAGTCAAGCCCAAAAGGCGTTTTAAAAAGATATGGCTGTTTATATATTATATTCAATCTTTGAGAAGCTGCCTGTAAGCGCTGCCATACAAGCCCAATGGTTTCGCCGGTACCCAGGGCGTTTTGCAGGTTCAGCAAGCCCTCGCCGGTAATCAGCATCTTTCTTGTGAGCAATTGTTCGTTATTAGGTAAAAAACCAATGATGAGGTTTACCTGGCTGCTTTTTTTCTGTTGCAAAAACAGTTCTACCACGCCGCCTGTGGTTCTCCAGTAAAATTTTGGAGGCTCCGTCTCCTGCACATAATTCAATTGTCTCAGCAGTGTGCTGATGTTCTGCAGCTTTTCTTTATGATAAACCGATCCGTTTTTAATGCCAAGGAAATTCTGAAGATAATCTGAACTGATCTTTGCATTACCGGTCACAACAATACTATCTATCCTGTAAAGCGGGCCTGTGTTTACATTTATACGGCCGCTTACCTCGTTACCACTGATTGTGAGGCTGTCTAAATAAATTTTTGCAAAAGGGTATCCGTTATTCTCAAAATAATGAAGCATGCGCTGCTGCACTGTGCTAATGCGTTCATAGTCTAAAAATTGGTTGCTCAGCATGCTTTCTGTCCAGCCCACCTGCCGTAACCATTCGGCTGCCTCCGGACTTGCATCAAGGCTGCGCCATTTGTATTGAACGCCCGCAAATAGCCCCACATAAGCGGCAGTGCTGTCAAGCCTGATTGAATCAATTGAGGCAGATACATAGCCTTTGCCCTGTAGGGCCGGTACCAGCTGGTTGATGTATTGACGGCATTCATCTTTATTGAAAAATGTTTTTTGTAGGCCAATAGTATCAATAAAAGCAGGTGTTTTGTCTATAATGTGTACATGAAGCGAATAGTTTTTTTGCGCTGATGCATCCACCAACATCAACATAAAACATAAAAGAGTAAGTGGGTAACGTACCTTTGTCATTTCAATTACAAATAAAGGTTATTTTGATGAGGTGGAAATGTAGAGTTCAGGTGTTCCTTTTGTTGTACTGTAAATAATAAATAAATTTAGCAAGAGCATTGTCAGGTATTTATATTCACATTCCTTTTTGCAGGCAGGCCTGTCATTACTGCAATTTTCATTTTTCCACATCACTACGAAAAAAGCAGCCGCTGCTGCAGGCATTGCATAAAGAAATTGAAACCAGCGCAGCCAGGGCCCATGCAATAGAAACGATTTATATTGGCGGCGGCACACCCAGCATTTTGGATACCGCTGAAACAGACGCGCTGCTTCGAAAAATATTTTCGCTATTTAAAGTTGATGCACACGCAGAGGTGACTTTGGAAGCGAATCCTGATGATATTAGTGCTGAAAAATTACAAGCCTGGAAAGCATCGGGCATTAACAGGCTGAGTATTGGCATACAATCTTTTTTTGAAGAAGACCTCCGCTGGATGAACCGCGCGCACAATGCGCAGCAGGCAGCAGAAAACCTGCAATTGGCTCAAAATTATTTTAATAATATTACCATTGATCTCATTTACGGCGTGCCCGGACTGACAGACGAACGCTGGCAACAAAATGTACAAAAAGCTATTGGCTTTAATGTTCCGCACCTTTCCTGCTACGCGCTTACCGTAGAACCGAGAACGCCGCTTGATAAACTGATTCGCACACACAAAAAAGAAGATACGGACCAGGATCAGCAGGCAAGGCAGTTTTTATTGTTGATGGATTGGCTGCATGATGCCGGTTATCAGCATTATGAAATATCTAACTTTGCGAAGCCAGGGTATCGCAGCCGGCACAACACTTCTTACTGGCAGGGAAAAAACTACTTTGGATTTGGGCCTGGCGCTCATTCCTATAGCGGAAGTGAGCGACAATGGAATGTGGCGAATAATCAGCAATATATTGACAGCCTTTCAAATGGCATTATTCCCATTGAAAAAGAAATGCTGACAACTGTGCAAAAGCAGAATGAGTACATCATGATCTCGTTGCGGACAATTGAAGGCATTGATTTAAAAAAGCTGTCACCAATGGCAGTTGAACAGGTTTTAAAAACTGCGCAAAAATTTCTTTCACAAAAGTTATTAGTGCAAAGCAATGACAGGCTGCAACTAACCAGGCAAGGCAAGCTGTTTGCAGACGGTATTGCTTCCAGCCTTTTTATTGATTAGAAATTAAATCAGCAGTTTCTCAATCGCATCAAAACCTTCTGAGGGAACCATGTCTTCCCATAAAATTTTATAAACGGTTTCAGCAATAGGCATGGGCGCTTTTACAGTTTGGTTGATGCCATAAATGCTTTTTGAAGCGTTATAGCCTTCTGCAATCATGTTTAGTTCAAGTTTTGCAGCGTGTACCGAATAACCTTTGCCGATCATATTGCCAAAAGTTCTGTTACGACTGTAGGGCGAATAACAGGTTACGAGCAAATCGCCTAAATATACAGAAGCCGCGTAGTTGGCTGTTTTAGGGCCGGGTTCGTGCTCACCCACCACAATGTGCTCGGCGCCAAATTTTCGAAGGAAAGCTGCCATTTCATCTGCACAGTTGGCAATTAATACGCTTTGGAAATTATCGCCGTAATCCAACCCGTGAGCAATGCCGGCGCCAAGCGCATAAATATTTTTTAATACCGCGGCATATTGCACACCTAAAATATCATGGTTGGTAATGGTGTTGATGGCATCTGATTTAAAGTACGAAGCAATGATGGCCGCCATTTCTTCATCTATACCGGAGAAGGTGAGGTAGGATAGTTTTTCCGAGGCCACTTCCTCAGCGTGGCAGGGGCCCAACACCGCAAAATAATGTTTTAATGAAAGTCCAAATTTTTTTTTAAGGTAATCATTCAGCAACATATTTTCACCTGGCAACATGCCTTTAATGGCTGATAGAATTTTTTTATGCTTTATATCTTCAGGTGAAAGCACAGCAAAACTTTCTGCAACAAAAGCTGATGGCATGGCCATAACAAGAACATCAGAT
>JAFAFV010000143.1 GCA_023423285.1 Bacteroidota bacterium | reverse complement strand
CATTTACGGTTTCTAACGGCCGCACCCATCCGCCATCCAGCCACAGAATATCCATTTTGCCATAATCATTCATCAGCTCTTCGATCTGGTGGAAAGTATATTTTTTAAATTTTTCCCAGCGCCAGGGAAATTTTCTTATATCGTAATTATTATTTCTGTCAGGTGTGGCATATACAGGCCACCAATAATTTTCGCTGTGCCAATCCGGCTTTGAAAAATAAGCGCCGATCATCATCCCCTCCTTTCTGAATGCATCAAATACATGCTTTGCAACATTGGCTTTGGGGTTTAAGGCAAAAGGCCCATTGGTGATCTTAAAATCTGTTTGCTTTGTATCGAACATACAAAAGCCATCATGATGTTTGGTTGTGAAGACTAAATATTTCATACCAGCAGCTTTGGCCGTCTTCGCCCATTCACCGGGATTGAAATTCACGGGGTTAAAATCTTTTTGTAATCCCCAATACCATTTTTTATAATCGCCGTAATAGGATGTAGTGTCACGTGTAATCCACTCTTCTGAGCAAAGCGACCAGGATTCGATGATACCAGGAACTGCGTACAGCCCCCAATGTATAATGATGCCGAATTTTTGATCCTGCCAGTGATCCAGTTTTTGCTGCACTAAAGGATCTTTAGGCCATTCATATTGAGAGGATTGATGGTGAATATTTTGCTGTGCGTTTGAACAAAACGCAATTATGATGAAGAAGAACACGCTAAAAGTTCTCATGCAAGCTTTTTTTTGGAAAGGTAAAGAAATTAAAAACCGCCTCAAAAAAGAGACGGTTTTGTAATAAAGTAGACAAACTATTTTACATCCCAAAAAATCTTTGTAGTAATGTTATCTGTTGAACTTACAGCCTGATAGTTAATTAAATTCAAGTCTCTTTCGGAACTTGGATATAATAATCTGGTAGGCGGATTTGGAGAAATAGTGGAATTGCCATCTGCAGGAAAGGATAGGATGGGAAATTTTGTCCTTCGCCATTCTGCCCATGCCTGATTAGCCTGTGCAATGTTGAAATCAATCCACTTTTGAGTGCCGATTTTTTGAAGATTATTTGTGCCGTATACTATGAGAGGGTGTGATAAGTACTGGGTAATTGCAGATTCCGTTGGCGCAGTTTCCTTAACACCGCTTACATACGCTGAATTATTATTCACTGAATACCAAAAAGCGATGGATTGCCTTATGCCATTATCATAGGCAGTTTTAGGAGTTCCTCCGCCCCATCTTTCAAATGCTTCTGCTTTTATGAAATTAACTTCAGCAGCAGTAATTAATATACCGGGCAACATATAATTTTCTGTAAATGTGGTAGAGTCCCATCTGGAAAAAATATTTGCTGTCACACCTTGCTCTACCTGAGTGGATGTTAATGTATTTGAAATGCCATTGTAAGTTGCTGAAGCGTTCTTTGTAAAGTAAACAGGTAATCTCGGATCATTTGTAGGTAGCATCCAATCATTTACCATTTTGCCCGGGGCAAATGGATTAACTCCAAATCCGTTTCTTACTTCATTTTTATCTGCTGGCAGCAAGCTACTTGTGGTGGAATTTGCCTGAATGAGCGCATTATCCGCATTTGTTTCAATAACAGGATAAGCTGTTGGGTTGGTAAGAATTGTTTGGATCAGTGATTTTGCTGTCGCTTCATCTTTGTATGATATTCTCATCGCCAATCTCAACAAAAGAGAATTACAATATTTCCTCCATTTTTCAATGCTTCCCCCATTTACATAATCGTATGCTTTAAATTGATTTGAATAAAAACTGTTCGGTGTTACTGAAGTTAAATAGTCGGAAATTGCTTTAAGATCTGTAAGAGCTTGCGAATAAATATCAGCCTGTTTGTCGTATGCAGGAAGAGACATGCTACCATTGAGGTTAAGCGATCCTGCTTTTGAAAAAGGAATGTCACCCCACATATCTACAAATTGAGTTGCCTGATCATAAAGGAAAATCTTAGAAGTTTGCATAAAAAGATTAAGTCCTTGTTTCTGTTCCTCATCTGTAAGTGCGGCGTAATATTTTTCCATTTCACGAAAGATTGCTATATCGTGAGTGTAGAAATAATCCCACCTGTTTGCTGTATAATTAGTAGGCTGTTCATAAATTCCTTTTGTTTGAGTGTAGCCTGATGTTTGGCTATAAGTTCCTAAAACCGGTATGTGAAATGTATATAGGTTCCAATACCTGGGCATCACTTTCTCGTGAGAGAATAAGCCGGCATATAACCGTGGAATATCCGCAGTTACTGCTTTTTCGGGGTTATAAAAATTGTTATCAAAATCGCTCTTTTTGCAGGATGCAGATAAGGCAACAATGAAAATAACCACGTATAAAAATTTGTTACTATTTTTCATGCTATGGAATTTTAATTTTTAAAAGGTTAATCTGATGCTTAAACCAATAGAACGTGTTGCAGCATTTGCGCTGCCTGCTGATGTAGCTCTGCTAACCCAGTTTGTTCCTGCTCCGTCTTCAGCATCAATGTAGGGTAGTGTTTTGTAAAAATAAAAGAGATTTCTACCGTACAGTGAAAGGGTAAGATTTTGCATTCTTATTCTATTTGCAAAACTTGCAGGTAGCGCATAAGATAGCGCAACTTCTCTAAGTTTTATGTAATTGTTTTTAAATACGGCACCTTCATAAAGGCTGCCTGAAGCGTAACCAGGCCAGGAACCCCATTGGTAAGTGGTAAGATAATAATTGCCTGCATCAATGATTACAGTATTGTCTGCACCGCTTTCAGTTTTTCCTTTTAATATGATACCATCGTTGAAAACTTTTTGTCCTGCAGGCCCTGCTGTTGTTCCTGGTGCAACGCCAACATAGTTTCCTGTAGCATCAACGTAATAGGCCACTCCACCATGTTCTGCATCACGTCCAAATAATGAATTGTCAAACATACCGGCACCTGTTTGGTACAACAAGCCTGCTGAAACAATATCTCCACCCCATTTAAAGTCTGTAACCAGATTCAGACTTACATTTTTATATGATAGGGTATTGATGAAACCTCCAGCTAACTTCGGTTGAATATTACCAATGTTTACCTGTTCGGTATAATCAACTTTGTAAAAACCGTCGGCATTAATGATGTAATTGCCGTTGGCATCTTTTTCTCTTTGATAAACATAAATATCACCAGCTTTTTTGTTGGTTTCTGCTTTCACAATTAAAGAGCCGTTATCAATATTAGACAGTGTTAATTCATTTAAACCAGGCATGAGTTTAGTCACCTTATTGGTGTTGAATGCAACATTTAGTCTTGAATCCCAAACAAAATTTTCGCCTTTAACGGGGCTACCATATAAACCCAGCTCCAGACCTGTTGATTGCATGGTGCCAACGTTTACTATAATTGAAGTTGCACCTGTTGTAGCCGGAATTGATAATGGAAGTATTTGATCAACGATTTGATCTCTGTACCATGTAGCATCAAACCCAAGACGGCTACCGAAAAATTTGTTTTCCCATCCTATTTCAATATTATTTTTTCTTTCATTCCTTAACTGCTCGTTTCCATAATTTGATGGAGGAGTTAAAACAGGTACACCCTGTATGCTTCCTGCATTATAAACCACGTTAGCAACATAAATACCCGGAGGATTACCAACGGTACCCCACGATGCCCTCAATTTACTGTAATTGAAGAACGCGGGAAGATTAAATGCATTGCTTAACTCAAACGCACCACTTACACCTCCATAAAAGTATTTGTTAAATCCAGGTGCTAATGTAGACGAACGTTCCTGTCGCAATGTGCCTTCGATAAAAAGGAAATTATTGTAATCCAGGTTGAGGATTCCAAAAAGACCATCTTTTATTAAAGTCTGCCTCCAGGTATTACCCGAAGTAGGCGTTGTTTTAGAAGCACTCATGCTAAACCAGTTCTCAGATGTAAGACCATCCCTTGTACCAGCGCTGTTATACCTGTAATCTTCTTTTCTTGCCTGATACCCAATAGAGGGAGTGACATTAAATTTAGGACTTATACGAGCCTGGTAGGTTAATAACAGATCACCGTAATTGAAATTATATCTGTTTGAATTAGTTCCATAATAGCCTGTGGAGCCATAAGAAAGCGGTTGTGTAGAACGTTCTTTTTGCTCCATAAAATAACTGGTAAAGTCATTCCCATACCTGCCTCTAAATGTCAGATTCTTGGTTATATTGTAGTTAAGTGTTGCAGAATTCATTATGCGGTTTGTCGTTTCATCATACGAATTTGCAAGTTGATTCCACAAAAAGTCCAGGAAGTCTTTGCCTCTGATATTGTACTTTAATCTTTCATCCAGATCAAGTGTGGAATTAAAATCAACCCATTTATAACCTTTTGTCGTTTGGTATTTGTTAAGATAAACATCCCATCTGTCAGCAGGGCTAATGAATCCACCATAGTTATTTGTTAAATAATATACCTGTCGGGGCCTGTTACGAACATTTTCAGTGATAAAATTAGAAACAAGGTCTATACTGATTTTATCAGTTACATTATATGTTCCGTTTAGATTAAAAGTGTTTTTATTTTGTTTACCACCTATTTGAATGCCCTGATAATCGTTGCGGGTGTATGATAGGCGGTAATTGTATTTGTCTGACGAATTATTAAGCGCAATATTAGCAACTGAATTATACCCAGTTCTGTAAAATTTTTCCCAAATCGGACCCTGAGGAGAATAAGGCCGCATTTCTCCATCCCACCAATAAACCTGCCGACCATCCATCTTAGGCCCGAATTGTGCATATGACCTGAATATTGGGCGAACTATATCCACTCCATTTATTGTCTCATGAATGAAGCCCTCATCGTCAGCGCCAAAAGAATTTTTATTTGTAGCCCGATCATAACCAGGGCCGTATATGTTTTGATAACCATTAGGTATATATGCTTTTTCAATGCCTCCCGTCAAATTAACATCAACTCCAATGCCTCTTTTATAACCTTTGCCATTTTTTGTGGTAACCACAATAACCCCAAAATTAGCATCAGAACCATATAAGGCGGAAGCCGCAGCACCTTTCAAAATATTGATGTTTTCAATATTTTCAGGATTAATATCCAGCAATCCATTACCGTTTATTCTTTGGTTACCGCCCCAATAGCCTTCGTTATTGGCTTCTCCATTTCTCACCACAATCCCGTCAACTACCAGTAAAGGTTGCCCCTGACCTGTAATTGACGAAAGGCCCCTAATTTGTATGGCAACTGCGCTCGTTGCACCTCCAGGGTTGGTATTAATGGTTACGCCAGGCGCTTTACCATATAAGGCCGAAGCAAAGTTTGTGGGTGCTGCCCTTATAATTTCTGCTCCAGAAACATTTGTGGTGGCATACCCCAATTTACGTTGCTCCCGCCTGATGCCCAGTGCTGTTACCACAACTCCCTCCAACTGTTCATCGCTTCTTACCATTACAACAATAATTGATGTTTCATTTCCAATAGTAATTGTTTGAGTTGTAAATCCCACACCAGAAAATTCCAGGACTGCATTATTGCCTGGTACGGTAATAGAAAATGTACCTGCTTCGCTTGTTAAACCACCTAATGTAGTTCCTTTTAAAACATAAGAAACACCTTCCAAAGGTGCTCCCTGTTCATCCATTACTGTTCCGGTAATGGTTCGTTGCTGTGCATAGGCAAAAAGTGCCAGGCAACTCATCAAAACTGAAAACAGTAGTTGTTTGATCGTTTTTTTCATATTTGTCTATTTTAATTTTTGAAAAAATACGGGGGATTTAAGCTGGTTTTAATAGCTGCGGCTGCTTCAGGTTTTCATAATTGTCCATCACCAGTGCCGTGGCGCCAATCAGTTCCGCATTATACCCCAGAGATGAGATCGCAATCTCGGTGTGTTCGGCAATCTTTGGGATGCAATGTTCGTTAATGGCCTGTTGTATGGGTGCCATCCACGCCCTGCCGGCAAGCGAACCTATGCCACTGATCACGATAAGTTCGGGGTTTAATAAATGAATCAATATGGCCACACCACGC
>JAFAFV010000137.1 GCA_023423285.1 Bacteroidota bacterium | reverse complement strand
GGGTAATAACCGGTATAGCATAATTATATTTTTAAAAGGATAAAGCTAATGTATCGATTTGCACTATTTCATCACCCCAATTCCCCTGGCTTTCTTCATAATAAATGCATGAGCAGCTTCATAATTGTTGGCTATCTCACCATCCAATATGGCATCTTTCAACGCGTCTTTCAGCAGGCCCACTTCACGCGAAGGTTTTAAGTTAAACATCTCCATAATCTGGTTGCCATTTATTGGTGGTTGCCAGTTGCGTATCTGGTCTTTTTCTTCCACTTCAGCGCAGCGCTCGCGCACCATTTGGAAATTTTCAAGATAGCGTCGCACTTTGTACTTGTTTTTACTGGTAATATCAGCTTCGCAAAGCATCATCAACGCTTCAAAATCATCACCTGCATCAAACAATAACCTGCGTACTGCAGAGTCGGTTATATTTTCTTTGGTAAGGCTGATGGGGCGCAGGTGCAGTTCCACCAGTTTCTTTACCTGTTTCATTTTTTCGTTTTGCGGAAGTTTTAACTGAGCAAAAATCTTTGGAACCATTCTGCCGCCAACTACCTCGTGCCCGTGAAACGTCCAGCCATGGCCTTCTTCAAACTTTTTGGTAGCAGGTTTGCCTATATCGTGCAATATAGCAGCCCAGCGTATCCAAAGGTCATCAGTACGTTCCGCAATGTTATCGAGCACCTGTAGTGTATGATAAAAATTATCTTTATGGCCTTTGCCGTCAATGTTTTCAGCACCGGCAAGGTCAACCATCTTAGGAAAAATAATCTTTAACAATCCTGATTTATATAATAGGTCAAACCCGATGGAAGGCTTACCGGCCAGGATAATCTTATTCAGCTCATCTGTAATTCTTTCCTGCGAAATAATTTTGATGCGCTCCGCATTTTTTTTAATAGATGCAAATGTATCCTCCGCAATGGTGAAATGTAATTGTGTGGCAAAGCGGATGGCACGCATCATGCGTAAAGGATCGTCGCTAAAGGTTTGATCAGGTTCCAAAGGGGTGATGATCAGCTTTTCTCGAAGATGGTTAATGCCACCAAACGGGTCTGAAAGTTGACCGAAATCTTTTTTATTCAAACTGATGGCAAGGGCATTGATCGTGAAATCTCTGCGGTTTTGATCTTCCTGCAAAGTGCCGGGCGCTACCTCGGGCTTACGGCTGTGATGCTGATAACTTTCTTTGCGCGCTCCTACGAATTCAATATCAAAATCTTGTGTATAAATGTGTGCGGTACCAAAGTTTTTAAAAAAATTTACCTGAGGTTCGGGGGAAAATTTTTTAGCAACCGCTTTTGCCAGTTCAATGCCATCCCCTGCACAAACAATATCTGCATCCTTTGTGTGGCGGCCTAAAATCTTATCCCGCACAAAGCCCCCTATCAAATAGGTTTCAAGTTTCAACTCCTGCGCCGCCTGGGCTACTTTGTGAATGATCTCTTTTTCCTTATCGCTTAATTGAATATCCATGAAGTGCCAAAGATAAGAAAGACGCAAAAGGGATTTTTAATAATGCAAAACACTCCTGTCTATTTTCTTATAAAAACTGCCTCTCCGTCTTCCCATTTAATAATAGCGCTGGGCGTGGCAGGCGTAACATCATCCTGCCGGTAATGCACTACGTAATCCACGGCATTTTTAACCTCTCTGGAGATTTGTGCAAAATTGGCTGGCGCAGGCGCACCGCTGATATTGGCAGAGGTAGAAACAATGGGCTTGCCAAAGCGCTTTAACAACGCCCTG
The DNA here is from genome assembly GCA_023423285.1 of Bacteroidota bacterium. Lineage (GTDB taxonomy): Bacteria > Bacteroidota > Bacteroidia > Chitinophagales > Chitinophagaceae > Niabella. Next base: position 1,953 of record JAFAFV010000137.1, on the reverse strand, counting down.
CAAAAATCATCATTGCAAATTCTGATGGCGATGCTGCCATCTTCGGCCAAAAGATTATCAGCAAAACCAATCCCATGTTCATATATAACCGTGGTAGGCTTTTCAGCTACATCCAAATAATCAAAAAGGCTCAGGTCTACCGCTGCGGTATATTGCATTACATCGCGCTCTGTGGCAGCCAGCACAATCAGCGCTTTACTGTCGCTGCGTTGTTTAATGGCATAAATTTTTGCCACGGCTTCTTCCTGTGTGGCATCGCAGCCCAGGCCCCACACAGTGTCAGTGGGGTACAGTATCACACCATTGTTGTTCAGCACTTCTATACAGCGCTGTATATCTGTTTCAAAATGTTGCGTCATTTAATTTTACCTTTGTTTGTTTATTTCCATTTCAATTTTCCGTCGGCCTGCATGTGTATCTTTCCCTCGTCTACTAAAAAGTTAATGGCTGTCCAAACCTGTTCTTTTTTAAATACCTGCAATTGCTTAAAAAGGGATATTGCAGCGACTGGTGTTTGCAATTCTTTCTGCAATAACTGGTAGATGGCGTCAAAAGTATCTTTTGACATCTGAGATTTTTTTCGTCGCAGGCAGTTATCGCATATACCACATTCACGCAGGCGCTCATCCCCAAAATACCTGCCAATTGTTATAGCCCGGCACACCTCCTTTTTATCAATATAGGCGATCATATCATTAATACGTTGCGAAAAAATTTTTTTGCGCTCAGTAAGCAGCTGCAGGTCAATTTGCAGTAGGGAAGATTTGATGCGGGTCCTGTTCAAATAGACCTGCGGGGAATCTTTTTGCGGCTGGTAATCAATCACACGGTCGTAATGCAAGCGGCTTAATTGCTCTTTAATCACTGTAGGCTCATATTTTAAAAGATGCGCCAGGTAGGTTTCTGATACCGCCACAGGATAATCATATATGCCTTCATAAGTGCGAAGCAGGGTTTTGATCAAAGGCTCCAGGTGTAGGTGTGAGGCCTCGTATTCATACAGACCATTTTTAAAAATGGTAAAGCGCACCGTTGAAGGAATAAAAACCTGTTCATTAAAACTCAGCCATCCATCCTGCTCCAGCGCTTTTAACCCGTACAAGGTAGTATTCACATCCAGGTTGAATTTTTTGATGAAATCTTTCAAATCGAAATCATAAGCCTCACCTGGTGCTTCCCCTTCGGGCAACTGAAGGTAATGCACCACGCTTTGGTAAACTTTTCTTATAGTTTCCACATCGGGATAACGGATGTCGGGCAGTTGCTTCAATAAATCCAGTTCCGGTTCATCATATAATAAAACTGCAAATGCTCTTTTGCCATCGCGCCCGGCGCGCCCTGCTTCCTGATAATAATTTTCAAGGCAGTCGGGTACATCAGCATGTATCACCACACGCACATTAGGTTTGTCAATGCCCATTCCAAAAGCGTTAGTACAAACGATCACCCGCATTCTATCCTGTATCCATTCCTGTTGTTTTCTTGTACGATCTTCTGTACTAAGGCCAGCGTTGTAATAATCGGCACTGATTCCATGCATCCGCAGCAAATCCGCAATTTCACGGGTTCTTTTGCGTGTTTTGCAATATACAATAGCAGAACCCTGCACATTGTTCAATATCTCTGCAATTTTATTAATGCGGCTGTGAACATGAAAAACACTATATGATAAATTGGGCCGCTCAAATGACTGACGAAAAATTCTGAACTGATCATTTCCTTCCACAGTTAGCTTTTCGCAAATATCTTTTTGTACCATTGGTGTTGCCGACGCCGTTAAAGCAATCACCGGAACGCCTGACAATTCTTCGCGCAGTTGAGCAATGCGCAGGTAAGGCGGCCTGAAATCGTAACCCCACTGCGAAATACAGTGTGCTTCATCCACCGCAATAAAATTTACGTCAAGGCCGGGTAGGTATTCTTTGAACAAAGATGTTTCCAAACGCTCTGGCG
>JAFAFV010000107.1 GCA_023423285.1 Bacteroidota bacterium | reverse complement strand
TTTTTAAGAACATCTGACCTATTAGTTCCGTTGTAGGCTACAGAAGGTTGAGCCTGCAAATCAACTCTTGGGCTAAAGGTATTAACACCAAAACCTGCCAGTGTATAAAACGTCATAGCGGTTTGTGATTTGTAGAACCTGATGTTGTGAATGTTTACTAAAGCCTGCAAAGAAAGATCCTGAGATTTGGTTTTGTAGTTAGGATACCAGTTTGTAGGCCTGTTTGCCATCCATTGGTCAGGAACATTATCTACAGCTCTGTAGCCTTCACCAGTGGCAACACCGTAGGCATACTCAAGCCTTAAAGACATTACATGCCCTAAAGCCTTACGAATATGCGCACCAAAACCCCAAGAGCGAAGCGGGTTGGCCGGAATATCACCTTGTACGGTGAAAGAACCACCTTTAATACCAAACTCCCACATATCTTTTGGTTTTGCAGGGTAGTCGTAGTTACCAATTAAAAATTCGTTGTGTTGAGCCAGTTGCTTGTTGTTGTAGTAAGCCTGGTCAGTTACAGTGTAGGTTCCATATAACGGGTGTACCGCTGTGTATGGGTGCGTTGGGCTCACTTGTGCGAAGCCGGTAGACGCAAATAAGCAAGTTAAACCTGCTAGTAAAGTGTACTTTTTGCTTGTCATAACTAAGGATTAAGATTTAAAAACGATTTTCCTATCTACCAGCAAAAGTAGTACCATTTTTTAAATAACCAAATTTTAACCAAAAAAAATACTAACTTTTTTTGAAGCAAATGATTGTTAGTGAACACTTAATTAATCAGAAATATAAATTTTTAACTTATTTTGCTTATCAATCTATATGGATATCCCTTTATTATTAATTAAACAGGAATTAGAAAGCTTCGAATCGCGATTTAAGAACGCCGTAAAAAGCAATACCCCATTATTAGACCGCATTATGAGGTATATTGTTAAAAGGAAGGGTAAACAAATCCGGCCGATGTTTGTATTCCTCTCTGCCAAGTTATTTGGCGATGCAACCGAAGCCACTTACAGGGCTGCCTCATTGGTTGAAATTTTACATACTGCCACACTCGTGCATGATGATGTTGTTGATGATGCGCTGGAAAGAAGAGGTTTTTTTTCAACATACGCGCTTTGGAAAAATAAAGCCTCCGTGCTTGTGGGCGATTATCTGTTGGCTAAAGGCCTCATACTTTCTCTCAGTAATAATGATTACAGAATTTTACACATACTGACGGATGCTGTGCAAAAAATGAGCGAAGGCGAGCTTCTGCAACTTGAAAAGGCCAGAACGCTAAACTTAAAGGAAGATATCTATTACGAGATCATCAGCAGCAAAACCGCATCGCTTCTGGCATCTGCCTGCAGCGCAGGGGCATGGAGCGTGACCCAGGATGATGAGATTGCAGAAAAAATGAGGCAATTTGGTGACAAAACCGGCATTGCCTTTCAAATTAAAGATGATCTTTTTGACTACGCCAGTGATGATGTGGGCAAACCTACCGGAAACGATATTAAGGAAAAGAAGATGACCCTGCCGCTTATTTACACCTTAAATAATACAGATAAAAAAACCAGGCAAAAAATAATTAACATTGTAAAAAATAATAATAACGACACTAAAAAAGTCAACTGGATATTGGATGTGGTGAAAGAAACCGGCGGAATTGCTTATGCTACCCAAAAAATGACCGCATACAAACAGGAAGCACTGAACATTTTGCAGCAATTTCCTGATAATGAATACCGCAAAGGTCTGATTGAGCTTGTAAACTATGTAACTGATAGAAAATATTAAGAAACCATTTCACTCATTTATTATTAGATAATACCTTACCACTGAGTTGACTAAGCGTTGGAACATATTACAAGCCAATAGTGCGCAAGTTACAGACCTGCAAAATGCGCTCAAAATTAATCGCACGCTGTGTAAAATACTGGTTCAGCGCGGAATAACCACTTTTGAAGAAGCCAGGGCTTTTTTCCGACCGGCATTAAATTCACTGCACAGGCCATGGCTGATGAAGGATATGAATAAAGCTGTTGAACGCATTTTGAATGCTTTCCGCCAAAACGAAAAAATTTTGGTTTTCGGAGATTATGATGTAGATGGCACCACAGCAGTGGCTTGCATGTATAAATTTTTGATGACGCAAACCCAAAATGTAGATTTCTACATTCCCAACCGTTATAAAGAAGGCTACGGCATAAGCAGGGCAGGAATTGATTTTGCAAAAGATAACCACTTCTCGCTCATCATCGCGCTTGACTGCGGCATTAAATCGGTAGACCTGGTAGATTATGCCAAAAGCTATGACATAGATTTTATTATTTGTGATCATCACTTGCCAGATGAAATAATACCTGATGCAGTAGCTGTTTTAAATGCCAAACAAACAGACTGCCCCTACCCTTACAAAGAACTTTGCGGTTGCGGAGTTGGCTTTAAGCTTATTAGCGCGTTATGCGAAAAGCTTGGCCTACCTGCCAGTGCCTCGTATGAGTATTTAGATCTGGTTGCAACCGCAATTGCTGCTGATATTGTACCTGTGACAGGAGAAAACCGCATACTTGCTTTTCATGGTTTGAAAAAAGCCAATGAAAACCCTAATATGGGCATAAAAGCGCTGGCCACTTTAAGCAACGTCAACCTGCCCATGTGCATACACAACCTGGTGTTTATGATTGCGCCACGGGTAAATGCCGCAGGCCGCATGGATGACGCCCGCAAGGCAGTGCAAATGTTTATTGCAGATGAAGAGAGCGAAGCTATGCGCTACGCGGAATTGTTGCACAAAGATAATACCGACCGGAAAGAAGCTGATAGCAGTATTACAAATGAAGCGCTGCTTCTGATAGAACAAAATACGCAATGGATTACAAGAAAATCTACTGTGGTGTACCAGCCGCACTGGCACAAAGGCGTGGTAGGTATTGTGGCTTCCCGGGTTATTGAAACCTATTACCGCCCAACCGTGGTGCTTACACAGAGCGGCGATTATGTGGCTGGCAGCGCACGAAGCGTTCCGGGTTTTAATCTTTACGAAGCCATTCACGCTTGCAGAGAATTTTTATTGGGCTACGGCGGCCATTTTGCAGCAGCAGGCCTCACGCTTGAGCCACAAAATGTGGATGCCTTTCGGGAGAAGTTTGAGGAGATTGTAGCGGCCAGCATAAAGGATGAATTACTGATCCCTGAAGTTATTATTGACGCAGAAATTCAATTGAAGGAGATTACCCCATCATTCTACAACATCATCCGGCAAATGGAACCTTTTGGCCCTGAAAATATGACGCCGGTATTTATTGCCAGAAACGTACGTGATACAGGTTTCAGCTGCGTGGTTAAAGAAAATCATTTGCGATTGGTGATACAAGAGGGAGACACGATTTTTACCTGCATCGGCTTTAACCTGGCGCACAAATTTTCAATAGTTGAAAATAAGTCTTTCGACGTAGTTTTTAAAATAGATGAAAATGAATGGAACGGTAACAAGCGCCTGCAACTGAAAATAGAAGATATAAGAGAGCCCGAAGCAATTAAATGATCATCCCGAAAATTAAAATGCCAACCTGTGAAGTTGGCATCAAATTTAATTTATTCCCGTACCAAAGCCTCCGCCCGTCCTACTTCGTAACTGCTGATCGGCATAGCCAAAAACACGTTTAAGCAAATCAGTTTTACGGTATTCAATTTTTTCCCTAATGTTTTGTTCTTCGCTGGCCACATAAATAAACATGGCATCAATTGCCCGCGCTGCAATAAAATCATTCAGGTTGGTTTCTAATTTTCTATCAAGAAAAGGAATGGCATTATATGCCTTTGCAATGGTGGCATATTCATTTCCAGCCCCTGTTACACGAACGGTACTGTCAACTATTGGTGTGAACGCCGACATAAGTTGCGGGCTCATAGATGCTTTAAAATATTCTGTTGCCGCACGGGGATTATCGCTTAGCAAAATACCTGCGGCATCTCTTATACTCATTTGTTTAACCGAATTGATGAATATGGGCTTAGCCTCCCGCACCGCCAGCGACATGGCATTGGTAAATTTTGACGTAACAGAATTGACAAGAGATGTCAACCCGAGATCTTTCAGCGTTCTTTCAATTTTTGCTGCCTCTCCGGGAAAGGCAAACCTTAGCAAAGCATTCCCTTCATTAGGATTGGCAAATGCATCAAAACCTCTGAATAATCCCTGCGTTAAAGCTTCTTTTAATCCCTGAGCCATCTCCCACTGTGAAAGCGTGCCGGCAATATTGGAAAGGGAATTACAACTTGAAAACATCACGCTGATGCTTAAAACAATAGCGACATATAATCTTTTCATAACGTTTTATCTTTATTACGTTCATCAATCAATTATTGTGCTAATTAATTCATTCTGGGATCCAGCGGCGCATTTACAATAAGTTTATAATCGCCACCAAGGTGATTAAGCACTTCCTTCCACAATTCTTTATCGGCGGTATCAAAAAGAAATTTTTTTAATCCATCTGCTACAATCCAGGTTTTCTCTTCCATCTCAAAATCAAGCTGCCCTTCACTCCAGCCGCTATAGCCTAAAAAGAAACGGATTTTTGAAACATCAATGATACGGGATTTGATAAGTTGAACCATTTTTTCAAAACTTCCTCCCCAGTACACGCCTTCAATCACTTTTTTACTTTCCTCTATTTCTTCGGGGTACTGATGCAAAAAATGCAAAGTGTTCATTTCTACCGGGCCGCCTTCGTATACAGGCAATTTAAAGTCTCCGAGTTCCGGCACAAGTTCATCAAGTGTATAATCAAGCTTTCGGTTTAAAACAAAACCAAAACTTCCTTCGCTATTATGCTCACACAGGAACACAACTGTACGCAAAAAATTAGGATCATTCAGGTGTGGGTTGGCTATTAAAATGGAGCCGCTTTCCGGATTTTTCATACAGCCAAGTTAGCGTTTTTTTCATTTCGGTCAATCATGCAAAAAGTTTAAAAAAATCACCTACGCTATGAGAGCCCATACAAAGACAAGTTAAAAATATGGCCTGGCTGCCTGCGCTGCAAAAATGTTTTTATTGTATCTATTATATTTGCCTGAATTATATTACCGTGAGGAAGCTGTTTTCTTTAATTACCATTTTAACAACGTTGTCGCTGGTGGGTATTATTGTCCTCCAGGTATCGTGGCTTAAAAATATGATCAAGCTGCGCGAAGATCAGGTAAAAGAAAAAATTGATGGTGTATTGAGAACAGTGGGCATTGAGTTGGCTCAGTTTAAAGAACAATACATTTTAAAAGAAATTAACGACCCCACCAATATTTTTCAAAGGCGCATCGGGCACGATTTATTTAGACACAACACCATTTCCAACTGGCTTTCCGGCGATCAAATCAGTCAAAGACTAAGAACCGGTTTTGACAATGCAGGGCTGGAAGAAATGAATTTTGAATATGCCCTCATATCTGGTCCTCTAAGTATGTTCCCTATTGTAGAAACACAGTCGCCCAACTTTGCACATGCCAATCTTGATACAGCGTCTAACTACATTCCAAAAGGCTTTACCATTACTTCACAAAGCGGCACACCCTCAGAAAATTTAACAACTGATGAAGCCCTGCTGGTAGTGGCGCTCGATTGGAAAAAAGTGGTGCTTAGAAAATTATCGTGGAACATTTTACTGGCCGTGCTCTTTACGTTTGTAATACTTGCAGCTTTTTATGTAACCATTTATACTATGCTGCGCCAGAAAAAACTAAGCGATATCAAAAACGATTTCATAAATAATATGACACATGAGTTTAAAACGCCCATCGCTACGATCTCTCTTGCCGTGGACGCTTTGAAAAACGACAAAGTGCTTAGGGATAAAGAAAAAATGAACTATTTCAGCGGCATTATAAAAGAAGAAAACCAACGAATGAACAAACAGGTTGAAACCATTTTAAAAGCGTCACAGTTTGACAAGCAGGATGCAGACCTGGAAATGGACGTGCTTCATGTGCATGGCATTATTGAAAGCGTGGTTGACAATTTTGCTTTACAACTTCATGAAAAAGGCGGCGAGGCCAAAGTAAACCTTGCAGCCAATAACGATACTATTGCAGGAGATGAGGTGCATTTTACCAACCTTGTAAATAACCTGATAGATAACGCGGTAAAATATTCAAAGGAACACGTGCCTATACAGCTTAAAATTTCAACCGCTAATAACAATGGCCGCATTTTCATCAGGGTGGAAGACAACGGCATTGGCATGAGCAAAGAATCACAAAAACGCGTTTTTGAAAAGTTTTACCGTGCGCATACCGGCAACCTGCATAACGTAAAAGGTTTTGGCCTGGGGTTGAGCTACGTAAAATCAGTAACCCATTCACACAACGGTAACGTAAAGCTGGAAAGCACCCTGGGTAAAGGAACGGCTTTTACGGTTGACTTTCCCGTAGTTGAAGAACCGACATAATATTACGCTTCTTTCAATCAGTTCTCCATAACAAATTACCATCGCCATAGCTTAAAAATCTAAAATCATTTTTAAGCGCGTAGTTATAAATATTTCTCCAGCCGGGTCCGGCAAAAGCTGCTACCAGCAACAGCAGTGTAGAACACGGCTGATGAAAATTAGTAATTAGCGCATCTGCAATTTTAAATGCATAGCCCGGCGCTATCATAATTTGCGTTTTGGCAAGTAAGTTTCTATGCCCCGATTTTTCAAGATGTGTTATAAGTGCATTTAGGGCATCTTTCACAGGGTAGGAATGTGTTTGTAAATCATATGCTTCCCACTGCGATAAGAACATCGGTTCTTTATCAAAAACAAATGCATCCTGCAATAATTTACATCCCAGCCAGTACAGGGTTTCCACGGTACGAAGTGATGTGGTGCCCACCACAATGACTTTATTGTCAATATGCGCAATCAACTGATCAATAAAAGACCTCTCTACTTCTATAAACTCGCTGTGCATTTCATGGTTCAGCATAGTTTCCGCCTTCACAGGTTTAAAGGTGCCGGCACCCACGTGCAGCGTTACAAAACCAGTTTCCACGTTTTGGGCTTTAAGGTCGTTTAAAATTGTGTCAGTAAAATGCAAGCCCGCGGTAGGCGCGGCTACCGAGCCGTCAAAATTTGCATAAACGGTTTGATAACGTTCTGCATCGGCTTGTTCCACATCTCTTTTAATGTAAGGAGGCAAAGGCACTTTTCCTGCATGGTGCAATATTTCGGCAAAACTTATCTTATCATCATCCCACTGTAATTGTATGACAAAACTGTCAGTTCTTTTTTCAATATAATGAGCTGATAAGGTTACTACATTACCTTTCACTTGCATTCTTTTTTGCAGCACCAATCCTCTCTTCCATTTAGATGCCCCACCTACAAGGCACAACCAAAGCACTTTACCTGTTTGCGCCATAGCGGTCGTAATATCAACATATTGCTCATGAGGTTCCAGGCAAAATATTTCTATTACGCCACCTGAATCTTTTTGAAACAGCAACCTGGCTTCCACAACCCTGGTATTGTTAAAAACCATAAATGATTTTGGAGGAATGAACCTGGAGATATTGCTGTAAACGGTTTCTGAGATTTGCCTATGGCGGTACACCAGCAACCGGGAGCTGTCTCTTTCTGGCAGTGGGTGTGCAGCTATCTTATCCTCAGGAAGATGGTAAGTATAATCTGCTATGGAAATATTTTTAGGATGCATAAACAAGGGCGGCAAATTAAAGATATTTTATGAACACCGCGTGCCCTACGCTCCAAGCCTTTATTTTTGCAGGCAATGGCAAAACAAATGTCGGTACAGATTAGATTTTACATAAAGCTGTTGTTGCTGGTATCGGTTTTCTGTTCTCAGGGAGTGCTTGCCCAAAATTCTGCAAACGATACAGCAATAGAACAACCTGTACAGGCTGATACGGCAGCTATTATTAAAAAAGATTCTACTGCCTTTCAGAATTTTCTTTTTACACGGCAGATCCTGCAAAAACATCCTTATTTTAATTTTCAACAGCAGGCACAGCCGTTGCCGTTTATTTTCAAGAAAAAAACGCCGGGAAAAGAGATTTATTTTTATATAATTGTAGGCCTGCTATTGATGTTTGCTGTGTTCAGAACAGCCTTTACAAAATATTTCAGTGACCTGATGACGCTTTTTTTCAGGCGCAGCCTGAAACAACGCCAATTGAAACAGCAGGTTAGCCAGAACTCTTTGCCTTCATTATTATTCAATATATTATATGTAATTGCAGCAGGGTTTTACATTGCATTGCTTGTAAGCGAATTACTACAGGTTGCTGATTCATTTTGGAAAATTTTTGCCTACTGCCTGGCCGCAGTTGCTGGAACTTATGTTGTAAAATTTCTTGTGCTAAAATTAATGGGCTGGATGTTTCGCCTGCAAACTCTTATTGATTCGTATATCTTTATTGTGTTTCTGATTAATAAAATTATAGGGATTGTGTTATTGCCGGTGGTAGTAATGGTAGCACTAGGAAATGTAGAGCTGAGGACAATGGTATTAACCCTTAGCTGGATCGGCATTGGAGGGTTGTACATTTACCGTTATGTTCAGGCATTTGGACTTTTGCGAAAGGAAAAATCCATCAGCCTGTTTCATTTTATCCTTTACCTTTTGGCTTTTGAAATACTACCCATACTTGTTATTTATAAAGCATCAATTAGTTATTTACAAATTTGATGTACATTTGCACTGAATATTTAGCAGCAAGTTAATGGTGAATAACGATGTAAAAAAATCCGTGCCTAAGTCAAAAAAAGGACCAATTGAAAACGTTCTAATCACACAACCCCGCCCGCAAAGCGAGAAATCTCCTTTTTTTGATCTTGAGCGAAAACATAATATTAAGCTTGACTTTCAACCGCTTATAAGTATTGAGCCTATCTCTGGCCGGGATTTTCGTATGCAGAAAGTAAATCTTGTTTCTCTTACAGGAGTCATCTTTACCAGCCGCCATGCTATTGATCATTTCTTTCGCATTTGTGAGGAAAACAAGGTGCAGGTTTCGCAGGACACGAAGTATTTTTGTGTTACTGAGGCCGTGGCATTATACCTCCAAAAGTTTATCCTTTACCGCAAACGGAAAGTCTTTTATGGTGCTGATGGCACCAATAAAAGCATGTTTGATGTGATGAATAAGCACAGGGAAAACATAAACTTTTTATATGTATGTTCAGAAAATCAGCAGGACAGTGAAATTGTAAACTGGCTAAAAGATCATCATTGTAATTACCAGCTTGCTTTTATGTACCGCACGCAAAGCACAAATATTAAAAACATCATTGAAAATAAAAGCTACGATATTGTTTGTTTTTTTACACCTTCCGGCGTGAGAAGCTGGTTTGATAATTTTCCCAAATTTAAACAAAACGGGCTGATTGTTGGCACGTTTGGCACCAATACTCTAGGAGCGGCTGAAAAAGCCGGACTGAAACCAGAGATCGTGGCGCCACTTCCAAAATCTCCCAGTATGATCACTGCGCTGGACCAATACCTGAGCGACGCGAAGAAAACCGATACAAAAAAATAGTTTTACGCTTTTACCATTGTAAGCATCATTTTAAACCTGTTTTTGGCTTTTACGGCATGAGGAATGTTAGCCGGTAAAATAATGCTCTGGTTGTTTGCAACTGAATGCAATTCACCGCCTATCGTAATTTCGGCATCGCCATCAAAAACCTGTATCAACGCATCGTAAGCCGCAGTATGCTCACTCAGCTCTTCACCTTCATCAAAAGCAAAAAGTGTTACCGTGCCCGTGGGCTTTTTAATGATCGTTTTACTTACAATAGCGCCTGTAGCGTAACTCACCGCGCTTTCTATACTAAAAGGCTTTTTGAAGTCTTCCATAATAAATAATTTTGGTAAAAGTAACCTTAAACCGCAGGCTTTAAGCCACCAAACTGTAAAAACCGCTGATCAAAAAAAAACCGACTGCGTTGCTGTGTGTAAGTATTATATATTTGCTGCCAGTAAAATCATACTATGTTAGCTTTTCTTTTTTGGCTGATGATTTTTTGTATTTCTAACACTATTTCCATCACCCTGGTGGGAGAAAGAGCGTTAATATCTGGCAACCTGCTGAATGTTTATAATCTATTTAAACTTGTCACCCACTGGAAGTTTATTTTGGCCATGCTGTTTGCCCTGTTTTCAAGGCTTAGCTTTGTGATGATAAATAACGCTTTGCTGAAGCTACCAAAATTAGCAACAGCATCTACCACTATTACTACTTTTGCCACGCTCATTTCGCTTGTGTTTGTAGTTATTGCCAATTACTATTACCTGGGTGAGCGGTTTAGTTTTCAACAACTGGCAGGCGCCGCTGTTATTGTAATTGGTGTGATATTAATGGTAAAATAATGCAGGAACACGCTTTCGTTATACCGGCTTATAAAGATTCACCCTATTTGGAAGAATGCATTCTAAGCCTGAAAAATCAATCGGTTTCATCAGCCATTATTATAACCACGGCCACCCCTTCCGTTTACCTTAAAAATATTGCTGAAAAACATGGCCTGCCGTATTTTATTAATGAAAATTCGCCTTCTATTTCGGGCGATTGGAACTTTGCTTTACATAAGGCCAATGCAAAATATATCACCATCGCGCACCAGGATGACATCTACGATAATGAATTTTCGGCAAAGGTTTTGAATGCCATCAAACGCAATAACGATTCACTGCTTGGCTTTACCGATTATTATGAAATGACAGGCGATACCGTAACAGGCAATTCTCTCAATCTGATTGTAAAAAGAATATTGCTACTGCCTTTTTACATTTCCCAAAACATTCGCAACCGATTTTTAAAAAAGTCTGTATTAAGTATTGGTAATCCCATATGCTGTCCTTCTGTTACCATCAATACACAATTGCTGCAGGGTTTTCAATTCTCAGGCCGATACGCGTGTGCGCTCGACTGGCAAGCATGGCTGGATGCAGCGATGAAAGAAGGAAGTTTTGTTTATATAAATCAAAAACTGCTTACGCACCGTATTCATACAGCCTCTGAAACTACAAACCAAATTGTAAATGGAAGGCGGCTTCTGGAGGAAAAAGAAATTCTACAACGCATTTGGGGGAAACCGGTGGGCAGCTTTATTTCAGACATTTATAAACTGGCGCAAAAAGGAAATATCACAAAAGCATAGCTATGGTCTGTTTTTAATCACCCAGTCCATGTTGCCCTGGGCCAGCCTGTGATTAGCGTTTAGACTTAGTGCACGCCTGCATGCTTCTTCAGCTTTATCCCATTGTTTTAAACCAATATATGCGGCACAAATATTATTATAAGCATCAGCCGAGTTGGGATTCAACGCCAGCACTTTTTCGCTGGCCTCTATACACTCCGCGTATTTACCGGTATTGTAATACGCCAGGCTAAGGTTGAGGTAATCATCTGCAGTTTTAGGTGTAATTGAAATGAGCGCTTTTGAAGTATCGTCCGGAACCCTGTTTTTGGCAATAGATGCGTAATTCAGAGCCACGGGATCTTTGGGGTAAGCTGCCAGTTTTTGTTGTGCAGTTGTAGCAAGTGCATCCCAGTGCTGCTGGGCTTGCAATGCTTTCATTTTAGCATTCAGCGCTGTCTCTTCGTTCGGGTAAAATGACAATGCTTTGTCGGCCATTAAAATGGCTTCTTCTGTCCTGCCCACATCTGCCAGAAACTTGCTGTAGAAAGAGTAAGGAGTTGGCTCATTAGGAGCAAGCTGTATAGCTGTTTTAAAATATCCATCTGCTTCGGCATGTTTTGCCAAAGCAGCCCAGGCTACACCCAGGTTTACATACACCAAAGAATAAGTAGGCAAAAGCTGTTTTGCACGTTCAAAATAATTAATAGCCTCAGCAATGTTACCTTTTGCCATCAATGCAAGGCCGTAATTCATCAAACCCCGGCCATTGTTAGGGCTTTTTATTGTTACATCATGCCATAGCGATTCTTCTGTACGCCATACTTTATTTCTTTCAAAAACACCATACGCGTTTAAAATAATAATCAAAAAAGCCGTTACAAATAATAATATTTTCTGCCCGGCTGTAATCTTAGGTATGTTCCATTTGGTAATTAAAACCGTTGCAAATGCTGTAACTACAGCCAGCGTTAAACCCGTGAATGCAAAATACATCCTGTGGTCGTTCATCACTTCGGCAAAAGGTGCTACCGATGTTGGCAATAATGAAGCTGCAAACCATAAAATACCAAATGCCACAGGCCGGGTTGTTTTATGTGCAGATGTTTTAAACACGATTACTAAAAGAAGCGCTATGAAGATAATGCCGGTGAAAATACGCCTGTCCCATATCGTAGTAATCACATTCAGGTCTGTATCGGCACTTAAGTGTAATGGTAAAAAGAAAGATTTAAAATACAAAAACCAAACATAGGTTTGCGTAAGCCAGTAGTAGCCATACGGATTCGACATACCGTAAGATACGGACTGATCCATCATTTTTGAAAGCGTATAAGTTTGAACAATGAGTATGGCGATCAAAATGGGCAACAGCCTGCCAACTACCCGCAGAACTTTTTTAAAATTGGCTTTCTTAAATATATCACCAATAGAGAGTTGTTCTTCAAATAAGATTTCATAAAAAAACAGCAGTATAACCAGCACCAAAACCGTTTCTTTCGCAAATACGCCAATTACGGCCGGTAAAATGTACCAATAAGATTTTCGCCTGTGCGGATAAGCAACATACATGTATAAAGAAAGTACAATAAAAAATGTGGAAAGCACATCAGATCTTGAAATGATGTAATTGATGGTTTCTGCCCCGGCTGTATGAATACCAAACCAGGCAGCGCCAAACAATGCCATGTATTTTATTAGATTAGAGTCAAAGCGACCCTGCAACAGGCGCTTGTACAAAAAGAATAAAATGGCACAAAGGCCAATATGCCATAAAAATGTAGATAAATGAAACCAGAAAGGATTTAAACCGCCACCAAGAGCATAATCAATAGCAAGTGTAACAGATACCAGCGGCCTTATACTCTGGTGGTTGACGCTGGAACTCCACAAAGTGGGATCAACAAAAAAACGTGGTATATTGCTGAGCTTTCTAATGCCAGCATTGTTTACGATGGTATGAAAATCATCAAAATGAAAAGTGTTTGCAAAGTGGTTGATGTAGGCTGCAACTAAAATAAAAAACAGCAACAGAGCAACTCTTAAAAACTTTTTATCCTTTGCCATAGTTAGGGTAATTATTTTTTTTGATTGGCACAAAATTAACTGAAACTATCAGTAACAGACAGCCGTTTTTAATGTTAGGATTTGGTTTCAGAGTAATCGCCACCGGTGTTTTCTGATGTTAACTGGCTGGTTCGTTCTGCCTGCTCTTTAAGCATTGCCAATTCCTGCGTAAGTTTTGTTACGCTTCTTTGTAGTTTGGAGTTTACCAGCGAAATATGCAATAAATAAATCAATATTAAAAAAATAAGGCCGCCAAAAATAAGGTTGGCTGGGAGCGTAACGCCTAAAAAATTGGTAACTGCAAGCTGCCCTTTTGTCCACATGGAAAAAATAACCAAAAACCCCGCGCTGATCCACCAGATAAATGCATATTCCTCGCGCAGCTTTCCCTTTACAATCAGCTTTGAGATGTACAATAAGAACAGCAGGTTTAAAATAGCAATCAATATCTGGATGCGGCTCATAAGATATAAAATTATTGTTTTCGAATATAAGAATACAGCATAGCTGCCGTTACTTTCACCCAATAATACACTGATGCCAGTGCACTGATGGAAGACTTTCCGCCCTGGCGCTCGTTCATGATCACGGGTACTTCTTCAATTTTTAAACCTGCACGAGCGAACACTACCAGCGATTCTGGTTCCGGGTAATCATCAGGATAATAAGATGCTGCAATGGCAATTGCTTTTTTCCCAAGCAGCCTGTAACCCGATGTAATGTCGTAAACCCGCTTACCCGTCAGTAATTTGTTTAAGAAATGAAAATACTTAATGCCCACCCGGCGGATGTAGGTTGACTGAAAGCCTTCGCCTGTTAAAAATCGGGAACCAATCACCACATCTGCCTGCGTTTCTATAGCAGTATTGATGAGCTTTGCTAATTGAGAAGGCGGATGCTGGCCGTCGCCATCCATTTGTATGCTGTAATCGTAACCATTGTACAGCGCATATTTAATGCCGGTTTGTACCGCACCCCCAATTCCAAGGTTGTTGGGCAAATTTAGTACCGTTACACCCAGACTTTTTGCAACTGCGGCAGTACCATCTTTCGAGCAGTCGTTGATTACTACTGGCTTGATGTCATATTCTGATTTACTGATGTATTCTTTCAAATTGCCCAGCAATTTTGGAAGCGACTGTTCCTCATTAAAACACGGGATAACAATTAGTACTTTTGGACGCATATCAACTGGGCAATGTAAGGCGTAAAGATAGCAATTTTACAGGCAGGGTGAAAAGCTTTCGAACATCTTCATAAGCAGTTCTAAATCAAAAGCTTCTATATTAAAGAAAGAACCTGATAACTTTATAAAAAGCTTAACGGCGCAATCAGGTGTAAATTGCACAAAAAACACAACATTTGCGCGATAAACATTAACTTCGCACACTTTATGAGGTTTTTCATAGTCATTTTGTCAGCAGTTCTACTGGTTTCATGCGGCCCCGGTATCAATAAAATTCTAAAGAGTAAAGACCCTGCCTATAAGTTAAAAATGGCAGATGAGTTTTACGCTAACAAGAAATACAGCAAGGCTATGCAGGTGTATGAGGATATTATTCCATTTTATAAAACGCAGCCGCAGTTTCAGGATCTTTATTATAAATATGCGTACTCAGCTTATAACCTAAAAGATTATACAAACGCTGAAAACCTCTTTAAAACGTTTTTAGAGAGTTTTCCAAATAGTACGCGGGCCGAGGAGATAGAGTTTATGCGGGCTTTCACATTTTACAAACAGGCACCCAAGCCAGAGCTTGATCCGTCAAACACGTTCAAGGCTATTGGAGCATTTCAAACATTTATTAACACCAGGCCAGGGTCTGTACGCATACCTGAGGCAAACAGGCTGATTGATGAACTTAGAAACAGACTTGAAGTTAAAGAATACAAGTCTGCTAAGTTGTATTATGATATTGGTGAGTTTAGAGCAGCGGGTGTAACTTTTGCAACACTTTTAGAAAACTTTCCTGAATCAAGTCAGGCAGAAGAATATAAACTTTGGGTCATCAGGTCGTATTTTAAATATGCTGAAATGAGCATTGCAGAAAAAAAAGCAGAGCGTTACGAACAGGTAATTACTGAAAGTAACGATTTTATTGACCGGTTTCCCGAAAGCGGTTTGCGTTCCGAAGTAGACAAATTCATCAGTTTATCTAATACAGAAATTAAAAAATTTAGTAATAATGAGCAAGTTAAGACGACAACTTAGTGCCGGTATCAACAACAATCTGGAAACCAGAGATCTGGGCGAGATCAAAGATAAAACCGGTAACATCTACGAGTCTATCGCTATTATAGCAAAAAGATCTAACCAGATCAACATCTCTATTAAAGAAGAGCTGCACTCTAAGCTGGATGAATTTGCCAGCCACACAGACAGCCTTGAAGAAATTCATGAGAACAAAGAGCAGATAGAAATATCGAGAGCTTACGAAAGGATGCCCAACCCCGCATTGCTGGCTACTCAGGAGTTTATGGAAGATAAAATTTACTTCCGCAAGGCTGAAGACGAACTGTTCATTTAACTCATATTGTGATATATTATTTAAACCACAGCGTTATATAATGCTGTGGTTTTTATTTTAAATGATTGTTCTTAATTGGTATTACGAAATTCACGTTACGGATCCCGTAACTATT
Organism: Bacteroidota bacterium; assembly: GCA_023423285.1. GTDB lineage: Bacteria > Bacteroidota > Bacteroidia > Chitinophagales > Chitinophagaceae > Niabella. The sequence continues at coordinate 18,331 of JAFAFV010000107.1, read as the reverse complement.
AAATGTTCGACCCACTTACAACACCTCTAATTTTTAAATAAGTTTTTAATTTTCAGGCTGTACTTTTGACACTATGTTACAGGGCAAAAAAATTTTAGTGGGCATTTCGGGCAGCATTGCTGCTTACAAAACCGTGCAACTGGTGCGCCTGCTTGTGAAAAACGGCGCTGAAGTAAAAGTGGTAATGACCCCTGCTGCGAAAGCCTTTGTATCACCATTGGTACTATCTACACTTAGTAAAAATAAGGTATTGATTGATATGTTTGCTGAGAACACCTGGACCAATCATGTGCAACTGGGCCGCTGGGCCGATGTGATGGTTGTAGCTCCGGTAAGCTGTAACACGCTGGCAAAAATGGCCAATGGCCTTTGCGACAATCTTTTGCTTTCGGTGTATCTTTCTGCAACCTGCCCGGTACTGGTAGCGCCCGCAATGGATGAAGATATGTGGCGTCACCCTTCTGCAAAAAAAAATATTGAAGCCCTGAAAAGCTTTGGCAACCATATTATTTTTCCTCAAAAAGGCGAGTTGGCCAGCGGCTTGTATGGCGATGGAAGAATGGAAGAGCCCGAGGAAATTTTTACGATTATTACTTTATTTTTAAGCAATAAATCGCAAAAAGACCTTGCAGGTAAAAAAGTACTCATTACAGCAGGTCCTACCCACGAAGCTATAGACCCCGTTCGGTTCATCGGTAACCACTCATCTGGCAAAATGGGTATTGCCCTTGCAAAAGAGTGCCGTGAGCGTGGTGCCAACGTAGTGCTCATACTGGGGCCTACAACTCTAAAAGATAATCTTACAGGCATGACGGTCATCAGGGTGCAATCTGCTGATGAAATGTACGCTGCCTGCCACGATCATTTTGAAACCTCGGATATTGCGCTGATGGCGGCAGCTGTAGCCGATTATAAACCTGAAGCGATCAGTGAACAAAAAATTAAAAAAGAGAATGGTTTTGTGCCAGAATTGAAACTGATAAAAACAAAAGACATTTTAAAAAGCTTGGGCGATATAAAAACAGATCAGCAAATTTTACTGGGGTTTGCACTCGAAACAAACAACGAAAAGCAAAATGCTATTGAAAAACTCCATAAAAAAAATGCTGATTTCATTGTACTAAATTCCTTGAACGATGGCGCAGCATTTGGCTCTGACACAAATAAAATAATCATTTATACGCGCAGTGGCGATGAGATAAAATTTGCTTCGAAAGATAAAACGGAAGTAGCTGAAGACATTATTGACACTGTTTTAAAATATACAAAGTTTGAAACTGTTTAACATCATACAAAAAAGCTTGCTTTTAATAATTGTATTACTCGCAATGGCCTGTAGCGATAAACCCCGCGGCGTATTGCCCGAAGAAAAAATGCAAGCTGTACTATGGGATCTGGCAATGGCAGGTGAGTATATTAATGGGTATGTTTACTACAAAGAGCCGTCTGCTAACAGGGCTGTGCTCAACAATGAATTGCTAAAAGAAATTTATAAAGTACACGATATTACAAAAGCACAGTTTGATAAAAGCCTTGATTATTATAAACAACATCCTAAAACTTTAATATCAATGCTTGACTCAATTGTAGCCAAGCACGGCAATGCGCCTGCCGTAGATTCTGTCATCGAAAATCTGCCATCATCAATCAGCACGCCATCTATAGTACGTTGATGGGAACAGTTTTAAATAAAAAAGTTTGAGTAAGATTTGTTTCAACGGGAAGATAATAGATGCCAGTCAGCCTGTTTTTAAGGCCGCCAACAGAGGCTATCGTTATGGCGATGGTTTTTTTGAAACCATCCGTATTGCAAATGGGAACATTCCACTTGCCAGCTTACACAAACAACGTATCGAACAGAGTATATCATTACTGAAATATGTTCAGCCAGTAACAGACATTAGCGCTATCTTAAACCTATGCATTGAACTTAGCAAGATCAATTGTTGTGAGAAAAACAGCAGGGTGCGACTATCGTTTTTTAATGGCACCGGCAACGTATTTGATGACAACAAGCCACTTGAATACGTGATTGAAGCCGCACCACTTGCTGAGAATTTTAACACATTAAATGCATCAGGTTTGAGCATTGGCATATGTTCATCTATAATAAAAAGCTGTGACAGCTACGCCAACATCAAATCAGCCAATTATCTTTTTAGCCGCGTGGCTGTTGAGTTTGCAAAAAAAAATGCGTGGCATGATGCGCTGATCCTGAATCAACACAATCGTATTTGCGAGTCAGCTATTGCTAATGTTTTTTGGGTGAAGGCTAACATCATTTATACACCTCCGCTTACCGAAGGCTGTGTGGATGGTGTGATGCGAAAATACCTGATGAGCCAAATTTCAATAACAGAAAAGAATTGCCATTCAACAGACCTCCAGCAGGCTGATGAAATGTTTTTAACGAATGCCGTAAGCGGCATCAGGTGGGTAGCAGCGTTTGAAGGAAAGGAATTTTCAAATAAGACGACAAAGACTTTATACGCAGATTATATTTCCCCTTTTTGGCCTTCGTAAACTTTTTGCAGTGTTGCAACGGCATCAAAGCCCACAGGCCCCAGGTTCAGGCTGTAATCATTTACATATAAATCAATATGGCTGCGCATCACCTCATCGCTCATGGCCTGCGCGTGACACTTTACATACTCTGATATGGCGGGATAATTTTCAAAAGCATGCTTCAGGCTATTTTTAATGAGCCTGTCAACTTTATCAGATATATCAGCGCCTAAATCTTTTTTAATCACAATACCTCCCAGCGGTATGGGCACTTTAAGTTGCGCCTCCCAATATTCACCTAAGTCCTGAACTTTAAACAGGCCTTTGTCCTGGTAAGTAAATCTATTTTCGTGAATGATCACACCTAACTCTGCTTCAGCATCGGCCAGCATATCTTCTATCTGGTGAAAAACAACAAATTTTTTTTTCTTTGCGTCAGGGTACGCAAAACTGAAGAGCATGTTGGCCGTAGTATTTTCTCCGGGTAACAAAACGGTGATATTGTTTACCTCACCGGCAGTAAAAGTTCTGTTGCTTCCAGAAATCAGCAAAGGCCCTACCCCATTGCCCAGCGCGCTGCCGGCATTCAGCAACCGGTATGTTCCGGCGGCCTTAAAATATGCAGGAAAGCTTAGCTTAGTAATATCAAGCCTGCCTCTTAGTGCACCACGGTTAAGCGTTTCCACGTCTTCCAGTACAACGTCAAACTGCAACCCTTCAGTATCAATCTTTTCATTTACCAATGCGTCAAAAATAAAGGTATCATTGGGGCATGGAGAAAATCCTAACGTCAGCTTCATGGTTTATATATTATTTTTTACAGAGTCTATAGCTTCTATAATTTTTAAAACTTCGATGTTTAAATTGCTGATAGCTTGTTGCAAGTGCCATTTTTGTTTATCACGTTCCCCCACGTAGTTGGATAGGCTTCTAACCTGCAAAAAAGGAATCCGCTCCATTAGCGCCACGTAATGAAAAGCTGCCCCTTCCATGGTTTCAATGGCAACATTTAATTCATTTTTGTAATGGCTGATGTCTGCCCTGGATGTAGTTACTTCATTCACCGTTACCGCGTCCAGAACCGGAAGCGCTATTGCTTTTAAAAACTTTGTATAAGGGTTGCGCAACCTGCCTTCTTTAAAAGGTTTTTGATTGCCTGGCACGAGATTTAGATCAAAAACGGACCGTCTTTTTTTATCTTCCACCACACCTAAATCTCCAAAGCATTCAGTGCCTGCAATTACAACACTGCCCAAAACAAATTGCCTGTCAAAACTGCCCGCGATGCCCGCCTGAATCATTACTTCCGGTTTGTATTGCCGGATGGCTTTCATTATTGCGTAAGCGGTAGCCACGCCTCCAATGCCAGTAATTACAGGTTGCCAGGTACTGCTGTTTTTGATTGCCCTGATGCAGGTATTTATTTCAAATTTAGTTGCTGCTATAATAAGTCCCTTCATAAAAAATTCGTCCCGCCAAAGGTCGGCAATAAAATATTAACTTTGCCACTGTTCAACACATGGTATATCTTACACGCATAGAGCATTTTAATGCTGCTCACAAATTATTCAATCCAAACTGGAGTGAAGCACGGAATGATAAAGTTTTTGGTAAATGCGCCAACGATAACTGGCATGGCCACAATTATGAATTGTACGTTACGGTTAAAGGGGAACCACATCCTGACACAGGATTTGTATTTGACGTGAAAAAACTAGGCGAAATCATACGTGATGGAGTGCTTGAAAAAATTGACCACCGCAATTTGAATGAAGACGTAGATTTTATGAAAGGCATCATGTGCAGCACAGAAAACCTGGCCATAGGAATATGGAATGAATTAAAGAAATACTTGCCACAAACGGTACAGCTTCACAGCATCAAACTGTATGAAACACCTAAAATATATGTTGAATATTATGGCTAAATCCAACACTTTGCACCGCTTTAACGTTAAGTATGAAGCATGAAGGTATCAGTATTCAGAAAAGAAAATTTTAACGCCGCTCACAGGCTGTACAATGCTGCATGGAGTGATGATGTAAATGCGAATGTATTTGGCAAATGTGCGCTGCCCAATTATCACGGCCATAACTATGAGCTACAGGTGAAAGTAACTGGTGAAATTGATGAAGCCACTGGTTTTGTAATGGACATGAAAGTTTTGAGTGATGTCATTCAGAAGGAAGTGATAGAACGCTTCGATCATAAAAACCTCAACTTGGATACAAAGGAATTTAAAACACTGAACCCAACTGCTGAAAACATTGCCGTGGTTATTTACCAGTTATTAAGGCCGCAAATTAACAAAGCGCTGGATTTACAGATCAGGCTATATGAAACGCCCAGAAATTATGTGGAATACCCGGTATAGCGCTGAAATTAAAATAAGTTTTGCATTACTTTACACCTTCAAACATTTAAGATGGCATATAATAAAACCGAAAACTATGATGAGCAGGTAACACAGGAACTAATGCGCCACTACAAAGGCGTTTTAAATCTTGTGGGTGAAGATGCAGAACGTGAAGGACTCGTAAAAACACCAGAACGACTGGCTAAAGCCATGCAATACCTTACACATGGCTATCAAATGGATGCACACGCCATCATTAATTCGGCAAAGTTTCATGAAAACGTGAGTGAAATGGTGATTGTGAAAGACATTGAATTGTACAGCATGTGTGAACACCATATACTGCCCTTTTTCGGTAAAGCGCATATCGCCTACATTCCCAATGGGTGGATTACAGGCCTGAGCAAAATTGCAAGAGTAGTAGATGTATATTCCCGTCGGTTACAGGTGCAGGAAAGGCTTACCGTTGAAATTATGAGTGCCATTAAAGAAACCCTGAACCCTCTGGGTGTGGCTGTAGTGATTGAAGCAAAGCACCTTTGCATGATGATGCGAGGTGTTCAAAAGCAAAACTCCGTAACCACTACCTCTGCTTTTGATGGTGAGTTTCAAAAAAACTCAACCAGAAGTGAATTTATGAAACTGATCAGCGCAGATTTACATTAAAAGAAATTTGAATAAACTAAAATGAAACAAGCTTACGTATTCCCAGGGCAAGGCTCGCAATTTAGCGGCATGGGAAAAGAACATTATGAGAATAATGCATTTGCCAAAAAATTAATGGAACAGGCCAATGATATATTGGGCTTTCGCCTATCAGACATAATGTTTACAGGTACTGATGAAGAATTAAAACAAACCAACGTAACGCAACCTGCTGTTTTTTTACACGCGGTTGCTGCATTCAAAAGCATTGAAAATGCCAGGCCAGATATGGTTGCCGGTCACTCGCTTGGCGAGTTTACAGCGCTTGTTGCCAATCAAACCCTAAGCTTTGAAGATGCTTTGAAACTGGTGGCAGTAAGGGCTGCTGCCATGCAAAAAGCCTGTGTGGCCAATCCATCAACAATGGCTGCCGTGCTTAATTTGGCTGATGAAAAAGTAGAGGAAATTTGTATGCAGGTACAAAACGATACCAGTGAAGTGGTGGTGCCTGCCAATTACAATTGCCCCGGTCAGTTGGTGATCAGTGGCAGCATTAAAGGCATTGAAATAGCCTGTGAGCGCATGAAAGAAGCCGGAGCCAAGCGCGCATTAATGTTACCTGTTGGCGGCGCTTTTCACTCACCCCTGATGGAGCCGGCACGCCGCGAGTTGCAGGAAGCTATAGAAGCCACAAAGTTCCATCAGCCCATTTGCCCAATATACCAAAATGCAGTAGCTAAAGCGGTTATGGATAGGGAAGCTATCAAACAAAATCTAATTGCACAGTTAACATCCCCGGTGCGCTGGACGCAAAGTGTGCAGGCTATGATAGCTGACGGCGCTACAAAATTTATTGAATGCGGCCCAGGGAAAGTATTGCAGGGGCTGGTCCTAAAGATTAACAAAGATGTAGAAGTAAGCGGAGTGAATTAATGCCAAAAAATTACTTCTTAATTGTATCAGATCAGGCGCGAAAATCAATTCGCGCCTAATATTTCTTCAAGCTTAGCGTCAAGGTCATCGCCACGCAGGTCTTTGGCAATAATTTTACCGTCTGGGCTAAGAAGAAGGTTACGCGGTATTGCAGTGATGCGGTATTTTAGCGCCACTTCATTCTCCCAGCCTTTCAGGTCACTCACCTGGGTCCATTTCAGCTCATCTTTTTTAATAGCGGCCAGCCATTTGTCTTTGTCCTCATCAAGCGATACGCCGAGAACGGTGAAATTTTTATCCTTAAACTTATCAAATGTTTTTACCAGGTTGTGATTTTCTCTGCGGCAAGGGCCACACCAACTTGCCCAAAAATCAACCAATACATATTTTCCACGAAACTCAGAAAGCGATACAGGTTTTCCAAGGGTATCGGCCTGAGAAAAATCGAGCGCCATACTGCCCACGCTTAAAAATTTTGCATCCACAATGGCTTGTTTCAAATGCCCGCCCAACGCACTGTTCATAGCAGCAGGTTGTAAAAGAGCCACTCTCTTTTCTACGATGCTCACATCTTCTGTAAAACTAATGGTTGATAAAATGGCCATGGCGCTTACGGGAGAGGCCGGGTATTTTGCAATAAAATCATCCACGCTTTTTTGTAAGCTGTTCACGGTTGTTTCTAATGTCTGCCTCAGGCTATCGCCACCCAGGCCCATTTGCATATATTGCGCCATTTCGTTTAGCTTTTGAAACTGTGGCGTGAATATTTTTTGAAAAGCTGTAAACTGGTTTTGCAATGCAGAACCGGTAAAGGTCCATTCATCAATATTTTTGTCAACACTACCTTCCACTTTCACCTGGTCATTACCAAAAAACACAGCCGTTCTTATGCTGTCACCAATCAGCAGTCCTAAAATTGCAGGTTCTTCCAGTCTTGAACTTAATACAAAACTGCCTGCCGCAGCTTTTGTTTCAGCCAACATTGAGCCATCATTATTTTGCAAATTGGCAAGTCGAACGGGCGTGTCATCCGCCAACCCTTTTACGCTGCCTGTAATGGTAAGCTTTTGCGCCATAGCGAACATTGGCAATAAAAGAACGATCAATACTATTTGTTTCTTCATTATTTTTTAATTTGATGCAGGTGCCGAACGGCCTCTTTGTTAGCTGATGATGCTTTTTACAAAGCTTTTAGTTGCCTCAATTTCATTGTTTGAGTTTTGTAAAGCTTTTATAAACGCCGAACCAATTATGGCGCCATGGGAATATTGACAGGCTTTGGTAAAAGTTTCTTTGTCTTTTATTCCAAACCCAACAAGCACCGGATTTTTTAACTGGTAAGATTGGAGCCTTTGCAGGTATTTCTCAACCAAAGTAAAATCCTGTTCATTTCCCGTGGTTGAAGACGATGAAACCGCGTATAAAAAGCCTGAACTCAGCGAATCTAATTTTCTTACCCTTTCTTCAGAGGTTTCCGGCGTTACCAAAAAAATAAAATTGAGATGATATTTTTCAATGATCGCTTTATAATTGTTTTGAAATTCGTGAACAGGCAGATCTGGTAATATCAACCCATCAATACCCACTCTTGCTGCATCCGCACAAAAATTTTCAAACCCGTATTGCAGTATCGGATTCATATAACCCATAAGTACCACAGGTATAGTAATATCTTTCCGAGAATTTTGTAGCTGTTCAAAAAGTTTTTTAAGTGTCATACCATTTGCCAGGGCTATTGCACTGCTGTTTTGTATGGTCTCACCATCTGCAAGCGGATCGCTGTAAGGCATACCCAGTTCAATAATATCGGCACCACTTTCCTGCAAGGCCTTCATTACAGGCACGGTACTGTCCAGCGCGGGATATCCTGCCGTGCAATATATGTTCAATACATTGTCTGGTTTTCGTTCAAATAAACTGCTTAGTCGGTTCATAATTCATCTTCCTGTTCATCGGTGAAAATACTGATGAATATTTTTGGATTTATATATTGAAATGTTAGTAGTGGATAGTGTATCAGTTACCTTTTTGTTTTAATGCTTTCATAAAAGTATCCATGTCTTTATCTCCCCTGCCGCTTAAGCAAACTACAACGTTATCATTCTTATCAAAAGATATTTTATCTAATGCCACGAGGGCGTGTGCGCTTTCCAGGGCGGGAATAATGCCTTCAAGCTTTGCCAGTTGAAAAGATGCTTCCAGCGCTTCAGCATCGGTAGCATTTAAAAAAGTACCTCTACCCGATGCAAATAAATTAGCGTGCATAGGGCCAATGCCCGGGTAATCCAAACCTGCAGAAATACTGTGTGGCTCTACCACCTGACCATCTTCGGTTTGCATAACAAAACTTTTGCTGCCATGCAAAATACCGCGTGTACCCAGTTGTGTGGTAGCTGCGCTCATGCCGCTGTTCACACCGCATCCCGCTGCTTCAACAGCAATTAAATCTACCTGCAACTCATCAGCAAAATGATAAAATGCACCAGCCGCGTTGCTGCCGCCACCTACGCAGGCTATTACCGCTTTGGGCAATTCGCTGCCTGTTTTTTGTTGCAGTTGCCATTTTATTTCTTCGCTGATCACACTTTGAAAACGCGCCACCATATCCGGATATGGATGCGGACCCACCACGCTGCCAATAATGTAAAAAGTATTTTCAGGATGGTTGATCCAGTCGCGGATGGCCTCGTTTGTAGCATCTTTTAAAGTTTTGCTGCCACTAATGGCAGGCCTCACCTCGGCACCCAGCATTTTCATGCGGGCCACGTTGGGTGCCTGGCGTTCTATATCTTTTTGACCCATGTACACAATGCATTCAAGCCCCTTTAAGGCGCAAACAGTAGCGGTGGCAACGCCATGCTGGCCCGCGCCGGTTTCGGCAATAATGCGTTTCTTGCCCAGCCTTTCTGCTACAAGAATTTGCCCGATGGTATTATTTACTTTATGAGCGCCGGTATGGCAAAGGTCTTCACGTTTCAGGTATACATTAGTACCATACTTTTCGCTCAGCCGCCTGGCGTGGTATAGCGGTGTAGATCGCCCGGCATAATCAGCTAAAAGGTATTTATATTCTTGCTGAAATGATTCGCTAAAAATTATTTTTAAATAATTTTCCCTAAGCTCTTCTACATTTCGATATAACATTTCAGGAATAAAAGCGCCACCAAATTCACCGTAATAACCCAATTCATCGGGTTGTTTATATGATTGCTGCATTTGCTTTGACAGGATTTAAGATAGTGAGTAAAGATAACAAAGTTAGCCTAAATGATTACTGTTACTGAGATTTCACGCGTGTTATAAACTTCACAAACCTATCTGTGTTCATAAAATAAATAACATTCATGCAACTTTAATTTAACATTATCATTCTTGTGTTTGTTCGACCATATTATAAATTGCAGTGAAACAATTGACAAACTACTATGAAATTGATGAGAAGAACTTTAGCAGAAAAATTTGGATTGAGATGTGTAGATGAGCAGGAAGGACTTTTTCATTTACTCGTACAATCAGTACACAATGAAGAAGACACATTAGACAAAATGACCGAATTGGAAAAGAGTGGCTTCATATACCAGGGAATTGAAAATATTGTTGGCCACCCTGCAGTGATGATTTTTAAATACAAACAGCCCGTATATTTTACCGTTTAATCTTATTATAAAATATGCCCCGCGTTTGCGGGGCATATTCATATTTTAGAAATACATTTTTTATTTTCCTGCTTTCAACTCATCCTGTAAAACTTGCAGTTCATCCCATTTGCCTTCAGCAGCCAAAGCAGCCTGTTGGGGCCAACTATCAGCAGCAAGGTGTGAAAGGTTTTCAGCGCCTTGTAAAACTGCCTTAATTTCTTCGGGTGTTTTAGCAGCCAGTTCGTTGAAAGACTGAATACCTGCGGCATTCAATGCTTCGGCAGCTTTGGGTCCTATGCCTTCAATTTTTGCTAAATCATCCGCAGCAATTGCAGCGGTTGTTGTTTCGCCTGGTGCAGTTGTGCCTGTATCTTCAGCTTTTTTCTTAGCGCTACCACCACGGCGGCGAGTACGCTTAGTTACGGCTTTTTCTTCACCTATTCCTTTACCGTATATCTCGTTAAAGTCAACCAGTTCAATCATAGCTTTTTCAGCAGCATCACCGCGGCGAATGCCCAGCTTAATGATACGGGTGTAACCACCGGGGCGGCCCGCAATTTTAGCTGAAATATTGTTGAACAACTCGGTTACAGCTTCTTTATCCTGCAGGTAGCTGAAAACAATACGGCGCTGGTGGGTGGTGTTGTCTTTACTTTTAGTGATCAACGGCTCCACGTATACGCGCAAAGCCTTAGCTTTTGCTACAGTTGTTACAATACGTTTGTGCCTGATAAGCTGGCATGCAAGATTTGACAATAAAGCATCTCTGTGCGCTTTAGTGCGGCTTAAATTTTTGATTTTGTCTCCGTGACGCATGACTTGTTAATTTGTAAATATGGAAATGTGAAAATGCGCTTCACTAATTCCAATTTTGTTTAAAAAAATATTCGGTTGCACCGTAGTCAGGGAATTGCAACCTACTTTGCTTTCAGAAAATAGAGGAACGCAAAATTTATACATTCCCACATTCATTAATAATCATCTTTATCAATACCCAGTTTTTGCAGATCCATGCCAAAGCCAAGGCCTCTTTCGTTCAATACCTGCTCAATTTCTGAAAGGGATTTCTGGCCAAAGTTCCTGAACTTCATAAGGTCTTCCTGCTCGTATTGCACCAACTCGCTTAAAGAATTGATCTTAGCTGCTTTCAGGCAGTTGAACGCGCGCACCGAAAGATCCAGATCTTCTAAAGGAGTTTTAAGCATTTTGCGTAATTGCAATGTTTGCTCGTCTACAATATCTTCTTTCTTCTCTTCCTTATTGTCAAAAGTGATGTTTTCATCAGTAATGATCATAAGGTGCTGAATTAAGATACGGCTTGCCTGTTTAACGGCTTCTTCGGGTTGAATGGTGCCATCAGTAACAACGTCCATAATCAGTTTTTCATAGTCTGTACGTTGTTCCACACGCGTATTTTCAACACTGTATTTTACATTTTTAATGGGCGTGTAAATCGCGTCAATAGGGATATAACCCAAAGGAGCGTCTTTTACTTTGTTTTCTTCTGCAGGCACATAACCACGGCCTTTGCCAATAGTAAGCTCAATATCCAGTTTAGCAGAAGAATCAAGTGTGCAAATTACCAGTTCGGGGTTCATGATCTGGAAAGACTGGGTGCCATCTGCAATCATACCGGCGGTAAACTCGGTTTGATTTTTTATGGTTAATGAAATTTTTTCATTGCTTACCTCATGCTCTACAATCTTTTTAAATCTTACCTGTTTCAGATTCAGGATGATCTCAACCACATCTTCACTGATACCTTTGAGGGTAGCAAATTCGTGATCAACACCATCTATTTTAATGCCCACAATGGCGTGGCCTTCGAGCGAGTTTAACAATACGCGGCGAAGTGCGTTGCCGATAGTTACTGCATAGCCGGGCTCCAACGGGCGAAACTCGAACTGCGCTTCAAAATCAGAAGCTTTCTGCAGAATAATTTTGTCGGGCTGCTGAAAATTTAAAATTGCCATATTTTAGATTTATTATGGTTACTAATTACAAGTTGCCGCTAACCAGCAACCTGTAACTAAAAAATTACTTGTTGTACAATTCCACTATCAAAGACTCTTTGATGTTTTCAGGAACATTTTCCCTCTCGGGGTATGTAATGAAAGTGCCTTTGAATTCGGTTTCGTTAAAATCAATCCATCCGAATTTTGGATTTTTTGCACGAACCTGGCTGGTAACAGATGTGTTGGATTTGCTTTTTTCTTTCAAAGTAATCACATCGCCTGCTTTTAACTGGTACGATGGAATGTTTACCACTTCGCCATTCACCTCAATATGTTTGTGGCTAACCAACTGGCGTGCAGCTGGGCGGCTGGGAGCAATACCCATACGGAAAACTGTGTTGTCTAAGCGGGATTCAAGTAATTGAATAAGGTTTTCACCGGTAACACCTTTGCGGCGGTTGGCTTCTTCAAAAGTTTTACGAAATTGTTTTTCCAAAATACCGTAAGTGTATTTGGCCTTTTGTTTTTCGCGAAGCTGTAACGCATACTCTCCAAGAGTTTTACGTTTACGCTTTTCACCGTGCATACCGGGCGGGTTGCTGTTTTTACCCAACCATTTACCATTGCCTAAAATAGGCTCTCCGAAAATACGGGAGATTTTGGTCTTAGGACCATTGTAACGTGCCATAATTATACTTTCATTTAAGCTTTTTTAAAAACCGGTACACCAATCACTAAAAAGCTTTGGAAAAAATAAATTGGGTACCCTTTAATTAAAATGAAAACGCTGACCTTGCTACCTTTATAGGAGAAGCCTAAAGGCCACTTTCAATTTGGCTTGCACTACTCAAACGAATTTGAACAATGCTATATAAAGAACTATTTAAATTTTTATGTCGCAATTATGCTGCTACCGGGCTTTATACCCTTCTTTTCTTGGGAGGGCGGCAGCCATTGTGAGGCAAAGGGGTTATATCTTTAATAGTAACCACTTCTATACCGCTTTGAGAAAGAGAACGGATAGCGCCTTCGCGCCCACTGCCAGGGCCTTTTACATACACGTCTACCCTCTTTAAACCAGCGTCAAATGCTACTTTAGAAGCATCTGCTGCTGCCATTTGCGCGGCATAAGGGGTGTTCTTTTTACTTCCACGAAAGCCCATTTTACCAGCGCTGCTCCAGCTTATAACCTGGCCGCTTTTGTTGGTAAGGCTGATAATAATGTTGTTAAATGTTGCTGAGATGTGCGCATCGCCGTAGGCATCTACCTTTACGTTTCTTTTTTTTGCAGCCTGTTTGGCGCTTAATTGTGCTTTTGCCATTGTTAAATAAGGTAATCTTTTCGTTTAAAATAAAATCCCGCTTTAGCGAGACCCTGAACCAACCCTCCTCCTGCACCAGGGGTATCCGTAATTAGTTCAGTAAAAAATGGTGCCATGCAAAAAGCCTTAAGCAATGCGCTTCAGGCTTTTAACAATTATTTCTTAGCGGCCTTTTTCTTACCGGCAACTGTTTTACGTTTTCCTTTGCGGGTGCGGCTGTTGGTTTTAGTACGCTGTCCGCGAACAGGTAAACCTTTTCTGTGGCGAAGGCCACGGTAACAGGCAATATCCAGCAGGCGCTTAATGTTCATCTGAACTTCAGAACGCAACTGACCTTCCACTTTCAACTCTTCAGTAATTGTGTGACGGATGGCGTTCAAATCTTCATCATCCCATTCGTGAACTTTCTTGCTGCGGTCAATATTATTCTTATCCAGAATATATTTAGCAGTAGAAGGGCCAATACCGTAAATATAGGTAAGGCCTATTTCGCCTCTTTTATTTTTTGGTAAATCAACACCGGCAATACGAGCCATATTATTTATTAATTTTTAATGATTATTTATCAGTTAAGACTATCCTTGTCTTTGCTTATAACGGGGATTTTTTTTGTTAATCACAAAAAGCTTTCCCTTACGACGTACAATTTTGCAGTCGGCGCTACGCTTTTTAATTGATGCTCTTACTCTCATTTTGTTTATTATTTAAGATTTCAGCTTAATTTTTATAGCGGAAATTAATCCTTCCCCTTGTCAAATCATAAGGGCTCATTTCGAGACCCACTCTGTCTCCTGGCAAAATTCTGATGTAGTGCATCCGCATTTTGCCCGAAATGGTTGCCAAAATTTCATGCCCATTCTCTAATTTTACCCTGAACATCGCGTTGGACAAGGCTTCCAGGATCACTCCATCTTGTTTTATTAAAGGTTGTTTAGCCATAAAAAATTTGGGCTGCAAAGATAGGGAGAAAATATGAAAAAAAATAGCTTCCGGCTAAAATAGCAGGAAGCCAGTATTTCAGGCAGAAATATTAAATTCTTTTATGAATAGCTGCCAGGTTTATAAATTGATTTTTACCCTGATAAAAAAGCGCTGCACTGTTAAGGTTCTAAATGCATTTTGGTCATTTGCAGGAATAAATTCTGCAGTTCGTGCACCATCAGCGGGTGGTCAAACTGGCGGCGGTCCTCCCTGTACCAAATCTCTATGCGCGAAAAATTATCTGCAGCAGGCACCTGTAGCCGAAATGCTCCTTTACCATATTTAACGCCTTCGCCCGTTTCTTTTCGTTCAAAACCAAGGCGCATGAGCTGTCCCTCATCCAGCGGAACACCATAAACATGATCAAGGCTGTACCAAAACTCCTGTATGCCGTTGTTGATGTTCACCTCATTTTCCTCGTAACTTACGCGTACAACAGTTCCCTCCCTGTTTACGCCTTCGTCATCAATTCTTACCCAATCACCAGGTTTCAATTCTGCAAGTTTCATACTTATGTGCATTTGGTTGAATTAAAGTTACAAAAACCAGTTTTACAATAAGAATTTTATTTTACGCCGGTAAAACAGACTTTTGCCCAGTAAATTTTTATTGTGAAAAGAATTGGTCTTTTATCAGACACTCACGGCTTTTTAGACGACGCCGTTTTCAGGCATTTTGAACAATGCGATGAAATATGGCACGCGGGCGACTTTGGCAATGCAACTATTGCTGACGCACTTGCACAATTCAAGCCTTTGCGTGGCGTTTTTGGCAATATAGACGGCCAGGATGTAAGAGCTATATATCCCGAAGTAAATACTTTTGTGTGCGAAGACGTAAAGGTGATGATGAAACATATCGGCGGTTATCCGCCAAAATACAACCCTGAAACCAAAAAGCAAATCATGGCCGAAAAACCTCTGCTTTTCATTAGCGGGCATTCGCATATTTTAAAAATTGTGTATGATGACAAAATACAATGTTTGCATATAAACCCGGGTGCCGCAGGCAGGCAGGGTTGGCACCAGGTAAAAACGCTGGTGCGGTTTGTAGTTGACAAAGGAGATATTAAACAGTGTGAAGTAATAGAAATAGGGCCGAAATAACAGCCCTATAATTCATTTTAGATATTAAGTAGTATTAGATCCAACCTCTGCCCATACCAGCCTCTCGAAACGGCCAGGGAATAGCGGCCAGCATTACCAATAAAGCAAGTATGTAAAACAGCGAAGTTTTTGTGTGCTTTTTGGCATCAGAAATGTTCTTTTTACTGAAAGAATATCCCACATGTATCAAAACAATTGCAATGATCATCATCAGAAGGTGCTCCACGGCAAAAAAACGCATCACGCCATCTTTCATTACGCCTCCCATACCGTTGCTTTGAATGGCCTTTAAACCAAACCCACCCGTAAACCATTGCACTAAGCCCAGCAGAAGCATAATGTCGCTGGCAATCATTAAAAAAAGTCCATTTTTTCTATGGCTTTCGGTAAAAGGCTTGCTGCCTGCGCCAAAACTCCTGTATATAGCTACAATGATGAGGACTAGAATAATCCAACGCAGTATGCTGTGAATTTGCACTAAAATTGAATCCATATTACTTATTTTTAATTGCTGCGAAAATAGGGGTTTGATATTAGGTTTACAAGTTAAGGATTTAAAAGATGAGAAGTTAAGCGTCGCGAAAGTATTGTATTAGATTTGTCAGGCATTATAATTGAAATCTATACCACTAAACTTAAACGCTTTACCTTTACAAATAAAATTGAACAATGGCTATTGTTGCTCCTTCTTTACTGGCTGCCAATTTTTTAAAATTGCAGGATGAATGCACTATGATAAATAACAGTGCGGCAGAATGGCTGCACCTTGATGTGATGGACGGCCGCTTTGTACCCAACATCAGTTACGGCCCCATGATGATTGAATTTGTAAAAAAAGCCTGCAACAAAGTTTTAGATGTGCACCTGATGATTGTGGAACCTGAAAAGTACGTGGAAGAGTTTAAAAAAGCTGGCGCCGATCACATTACCATTCATATTGAAACCTGCACCCACCTGCACAGAAATATTCAGCAAATAAAAGGCCTTGGTATGAAAGCCGGCGTAGCGCTCAATCCTCATACGCCTGTAGCGCTGCTCGAAAACATTATTGCAGACGTTGATATTTTATTATTGATGAGCGTGAATCCAGGTTTTGGCGGACAAACTTTTATACCTGAGACATTACAAAAAATTAAACAGGCAAAAAAACTCATTACCGATAAGAATGCTCCTACGCTGATTGAAATTGACGGCGGTGTTACAATAGAAAATGCCAAATCTATCAGGGATGCCGGTGCTGATGTGCTTGTGGCTGGCAGCACTGTTTTTAAATCGCCAGACCCCCTGGCCACTATTGACGCGTTATACAAAATCTCATAAAAAAAAATTTGTGGCACCGCAACTAATTCAGTCTTTACAACATCTCTGTAAGGATTCAATTTGAACTTACTATGAATTGCACAGCACATTAAATCCACACCTGTGAATAAATTATATATTTCATTCAGGTATTTTAAAAATATATTTGAAAAAGAAGGGCAGGCATTTGTACAATCAACAGATGACGGCTATATTCCGGTTTGGCCCTTTGCCGGGTTTGTAAAATAACAAATATCGTATCAACATTGACAGAAACTATTATTAACCTTGAAACAGTAAACCCAATTGAATTCTTTGGAGTTAACAACGGTAAACTCGATATTCTGAAGAAAAAATTTCCGCTGCTTAAAATACTATCAAGGGGTAAGCAAATAAAATTAAGCGGCTCGCCCGAACAAATTCAGTCTGCAAAAGAAAAGATCTACCTGGTGATCTCTTACATTGAACGCAATGGCCACATGAGCGAAAATTATTTTGACCAGATTATTGGCGGCGACGATGCTGAAACGGTGGATCATTTTGTAGAACGCCATCCTAATGAAGTGCTCGTTTTTGGGCCTAACGGCAAATCCGTTCGCGCCCGCACAGCCAACCAGAAAAAGCTGGTAAGCGAAGCTGAAAAAAACGATATCCTTTTCGCCATTGGTCCTGCCGGTACGGGAAAAACCTATACAGCAGTAGCATTGGCGGTACGCGCGCTTAAAAACAAGCAGGTAAAGAAAATTATTTTAACACGTCCGGCAGTAGAAGCCGGCGAAAGCCTGGGTTTTCTTCCGGGTGATTTGAAAGAAAAAATTGACCCGTACCTGCGGCCTTTGTATGACGCGCTGGATGATATGATTCCGGCTGATAAACTGGGCTATTATATGAGCACCCGCACTATCGAAATTGCGCCGCTGGCCTACATGCGCGGTCGCACGCTTGATCATGCATTCATCATTTTGGATGAGGCTCAAAATGCCACAGACCTTCAGTTGAAAATGTTCCTCACGCGTATTGGTGCTAATGCAAAAGCCATCATTACCGGAGATTTGACGCAGGTGGATTTACCCAGGAATCAAAAAAGCGGCCTGCAAACAGCTGTACACATTTTACAAAACATTCCGGGCATTAGCCATATTGAGCTGGATGAAGAAGACGTGGTACGCCACAGGCTGGTGAAGGCCATCATTAAAGCCTACCATAAGGAGCATGAAAGAAATACCGAAAGGAATGATCGTTGATGATAACGAATTTAAAACAGTAAGGTGGTTAAGGTCACCTTTTATTATATTTAAAAAAGCCGGCTTAACAGCCGGCAATTCGTTTATTGAACTTCTGCAAACTGGGCGTTGTAATTAATCATCCACAAATTACCAAACCGGTCTCTCAGGCTTCCATAATAATCTCCCCAAAACTGGTCTGCCATAGGCATTTCCACCTCCCCTCCTTCCGCTAATTCACTAAAAATTCTGTCGGCCTCTTCGCGGGAATCCGTATGGATGCTAATGTAGCTGTTATCGCCAACTTTAAAAGGCCCACTACCAAATCCCGGCATAGTGTCAGAGCCCATTAAAATATCATTACCAAT
>JAFAFV010000093.1 GCA_023423285.1 Bacteroidota bacterium | reverse complement strand
GTAAAATAAAAATTATCGTTAGCGGGCAGTTTGTTTTCAAAAAGTATTTCTGTAAGCGGTTGCCCGGCTTTAAGGCCTGATTGCTCCCTGAAATGTTTTTCCACTAATTTTTGTAAAGAAACGGAGTCTATACTAATCACATCGCTTAGCTGCATTTCTTTCTTTTCCTTCATATCATAGCATACCGCGGTTCGGCCTTCCAGCCCGTGGGCGCCTCCGGTATAAGTATAGCTACCAATGTTCATAACCAGGTAGTGATGATCGTTATAGAGCGCGTTTGCATTCAGTTCATTGGTATAATTAAGCCAGTGATATGGGCCTTCTGTATCAAACAATACATCTTTTTTCAACAGGGTATCAATTTGTAACTGATAATCCTTAAAATATTCTTTTGTTTCATTTTCGAGGTATTGCTGTATGTTGCCTGAGAAATTGTTATCATGAGCGATGAAAGTATTTAACAATGCATTTTTGTACCAGCCGCCCACTGCTGCATCAGCAGGTTCCATCAGCATCATAAAAGAGGAGGCTATTACCGTATCATTTTTCACCGTCACTTGCAAAGAATCTTTTACGCCCACCACGTTGAAAAGCTGCGCCCCAGCAGGGTATTGTTCCTGCAGGCTGATGTTGTAAGTGGTTTTACCATCGCCGCCAATCCATTTTCCCTTCACTCCGTTTTCGTTGATCAGCACGTGCCATTTATTATCCTGTTCCATGTCATAGGTTTTCCTCAGGCGGTCATACTCCGTTAGTTCAACGCTATCTCCGGTTAGTTTTTTGTCAGGATAGTTATACAGCCCGATTGGAATGCCTTGCGACACGTAGTAATAAGTAAAAAATATCTTGTCTTCAAATTTTGAAAGGTGGGCCACCACATCCTGAGTGCCAATTTTGCCTTGCAGTCGTTTATAAAAATTTCTGTCAGATAAAAGCTTGTTATTTTCTATTGCAGCCCCGGTACTTTCTTGTTGCTTTTCAGCATTTTTTTGATTGTTTGCATTGTTGCAAGCAAACAGCATCACAAAAAAAATGGGGTATAATAAGCGGTTCAACATAATTTATTCGTATGATACAAAGCTAATATTTTGTTTACAACGAGCTTGTAAAAGAACTTGTAAAACATATTTTTTAAATGAAAAGAATACAAATAAATTTGAAGGGCATGCAAGTAATACCACGCCTCTCCATATTCATTCTGATATTGTTATTTTTTGAAAAAATGCCTTTTGCACAAACGGGTATTGCAGATTCAGCCCGGGCTCTTGCCGAAGTGGTTGTAACAACCGTTGAGGAAAGAACCAACCTGGCTGGTACCTCTACCAGAGTACGAAAAGCGGTCGCGCCTGTTTTTAATAAATCCTCCCTTGTGCAGGAAATGAACACCATACCGGGTATGCGCTTTGAAGAGCGTTCACCTGGCAGTTATCGCATCAACATCAGGGGCAGTTCATTACGCTCGCCATTTGGGGTAAGAAATGTAAAAGTGTATTGGAACGATATCCCTGTTACTGACCCTGGCGGCAATACTTATTTTAACCAGTTTGTTGCGGCTAATTTAAAAACAATCACTGTTTTTAAAGGCCCTGCATCCAGCCTGTACGGACAAGGCACAGGCGGTGTAATTATGATTGATAACAAACCAAATATTAATGCTACCGGTGTAGAATACCTGGCGGGCAGCTACGGTTATCACTCTGTAATGGCAAAAGCGGGATGGGGTAGTGACAGCGCCGGAAGCATGGTTACGTATACTCACAACCAGGGCAAAGGTTACAGGGAACAAACCGAAATGCGGCGCGATAATCTGAGCTGGGTATCAGAGATCAGCATCAACAAAAAGCATAGCCTTAACGCATCTGTGCTTTACACCGATATGTATTATCAAACGCCCGGCGGCCTTACTTTGAAAGAGTTTCAAAATAACCCGCGTGCTTCGCGGCCTGCCGTAGGTAGCTTTCCTTCGACGAAAGCTATTAATGCAGCCATCTGGCAAAAGACATTTACGGCAGGCGTTACCCACAATTATGCCATCAGTGGTTCGCTTACACATAAAACCACTGTTTATGGCGCCTTTGCACAGGTAAAGAATTCTGCGGTTAGAAATTTTGAAAGAAGAAACGAGCCGCATTTTGGCGCCAGAACCATGTTGTCGTATCATAAAAAGTTCGGAGCATCCGGTAGCCATTCCTTCAGGTGGGATAATGGCGCGGAATTTCAGCAGGGATATTTTAACACGCAGGTGGCCAATAACCGCAATGGCGCGCCTGATACGCTGCAAACCAACGATGACATCAGTTCAACAGTGTATAATTTTATTTCCAACGCTCATATTACGATCAACCAGTGGATGTTTGTTGCAGGCGCCAGCATTAATGGCAACAGGCTGCAATTTACAAGGCTCAGCGAATACCCCGTGCAGCAGCAGGTATTTCGGTTTAATGAAGAGTTTGCACCACGTCTTGCTGTTATGCGGCGCTTTCATCGGGAGTGGACGATTGCGGCCAATATTTCAAAAGGGTTTTCACCGCCCACCGTGGCTGAGCTTTTGCCTTCAACGGGCGTTATCACACCGCTGAATGCCGAGGATAGCTGGAATTATGAAATGATCGTGAGAAAAAATATTGTTCCTCTCGGCATTAGGGCCGATGTAAGCACGTATGTTTTCAGGCTGACGGATGCTCTGGTGCAGCGAAGAGATGAGGCCGGTGCAGATTATTTCATCAATGCAGGTGAGGTACATCAAAAGGGCGTTGAAGCTCTCCTTTCACAAATAATTGATGTGGGCTACACCGCGGTGCTTGATTATGTTGAAAACAGGCTGTCGTACACATACAGCCATTTTCGTTATGGTCATTTTATCAGGGGTGCAGATGATTTTACGGGCAGGAAAGTTCCCGGCATTCCAGACCACAGCTTGGCGTGGCGTGGCAATCTTTATTTTAAAAAAGGATTTCAGGCAGGCCTTAATTATTATTTTGCTTCTACCATTTATATGAATGATGCTAACAGTGAATCCACAGATCCTTATTATTTATTAGGCGCGCGCATTGGTTATACAAAAATGCTGAGCGAGAGGCTGAACCTGCACATTTATGCCGGGGCCGATAACTTGCTGAACCAGGTGTACAGCCTGGGGAATGATATTAATGCCGCCGCCGGTAGATATTACAACGTGGCGCCGGGTAGAAATTATTATGCCGGCGTAGCCTTAGAGTTGAATAAAAAGCCAACCGGCAATAAGCATTCATTTTAATGAACATTATATTTCTGTGGTGGGTTGTTCACCATCATTACAAGGTTAGCTGCCTCATTAGCCTGAGCCAGATTGTATTTTAACGTAAAGCTGCCTATGTTAATGATATCCACGATGGTGCCAATAAAACAAAGTCCCGCGGTAAACAGGTAAAGAATGCCCATGCCGATATCGCCGGCCAAAAACCTGTGAATACCGGCTGCGCCAAAAAACCCCAATAAAGCCAGTACAAGCATTAGTGTGCGGTCTTTTCTTTTACGTCTGTA
Source organism: Bacteroidota bacterium (assembly GCA_023423285.1). GTDB lineage: Bacteria > Bacteroidota > Bacteroidia > Chitinophagales > Chitinophagaceae > Niabella. The sequence goes on along the minus strand of JAFAFV010000093.1, from coordinate 563 downwards.
AATAGAAATAAACTGCTGCTGTTGCCCCTCGCTCATTCCCTGCATCAGGGCTTGTATACTGTACAGTTCTTCCGAGTCCATGTCAGGTATTAATCCTAAGATGTTATGCTGATCCATATTTGATTGTTTTTTTGGTTAAATAAACTGATTTGATAGTTTGATAAATTAATAAGAGTGTAGCTGGTATGCCCAGCAAATGCGCTTCCAGCGAAGCTGTCACATTAAAGTGTAAAGCGTGATGAATGGCATGGCCCAGCCCGCAGCCCGGGCACCACTGAAAGCCTACATTTTTTAAAATACATAATGATGGGCCACCGTCAGGGTTCATAAAAAACAGCAGCAGAAGCGCACCGCTCCAAACAATTGCTTCATAGTATTTTTTAAAAAACAACTTGCTTAATGCCATCATACATTAAAAATACGATGAGCAGGGCATATCAAAAAAATGATTGTCGGTAAACTGTGATATATAACCGGCTAAGCCTGCCATTTAAGGTGCAGGTATTATTCAATACAGTACAATATCAAATGTGTTAATCGTCGGTTTGTTTTTGCCTGCTGAT
>JAFAFV010000201.1 GCA_023423285.1 Bacteroidota bacterium | reverse complement strand
GGTCTTTTTTCATCTGCTCAAACATATATTTCAACCTCATGCCGCGCAGTTCTACCAGTTTAGGGTTATTAATATCTGTAGCCAGTTTAATGCCGTAAGAAGATTCGTACCGGTTGGTGCCGCCGGGGTAACCCCAAATCATGGCAAAATCTCCATCTTTTACACCTCTTAAAGAAATAGGCAAATACCATCTTGACTTGAAGGGAACGTTAGCTACGTCGTAAGCAGCAGGCTGGTTTTGTTTGTTGGCATACACACGAAATACAGAAAAATCGCCTGTGTGGCGTGGCCACTCCCAGTTATCCGTATCGCCACCAAATTTTCCCACGCTTTCAGGCGGTGTGGCTACCAACCGCACATCTCCAAAACGCTCATACACAAAAACCAAAAATTGGTTGCCTTTAAACAGCGGGCTGGTGCGCGCTTCAATACTTTTGGCGGGATTGCTGTAACGCTTATTAATGCCTTCCAGCAGTTCAGCTTGTTTGGCTGCCCTTTCGGCGCCGCTTAGTTTGCCCAGCGCATCCAGCACTTCTTTGGTTACATCTTCAATTTTTACTAAGAACTGAACGCTTAAGCTGGTTTTAAGTTCTTCGTTTTTATGTTTAGCATAAAAGCCATCGCGCAGGTAATTGTGATCCATAGTGCTGGCTGCAGCAATAGCGCCGTAGCCGCAGTGGTGATTGGTAAAAATCAGTCCTTCGGGGCTAACTATTTCGCCCGTACAGCCGCCGCCAAAAATAATGATGGCATCTTTCAGCGAATTTTTGTTCACGCTGTACAATTGTTCTTTAGTTAGTTTAAGGCCTTTCTTAACCATATCTGCATATACCTGCTGGCCCAGCAGGTGTGGTAACCACATGCCTTCATCAGCAAAAGATTTAAAGCTGATGGTCATTGCAATCAATACAAATACAAAAATCTTCTTCATAAAAAGTGTGAATTAAGTTGAAAAAATTGCGGGGTTGAGGCATAGCCTGGCAACAGCGCACAAATATACGATACAATTAAAAGCAAATAGTGAGCGTACGGGCGGAATTAACATTTTTGCGCTTGCAAGCACTTTAGCTAACAGCAGCTAAGAAATTTTCAAAGAACGGCATTGATTGAATATCTTCGTCAACACTAATAAAAATTATGGCTACTCCATCATCCAAAACTCTTTTTGTAAAAACTTCTACCTTGCCGGGGGCGGGCCTGGGTCTGTTTGCAAAGGTGGATTTTAAAAAGGGCGACATTATTACAGAATATAAAGGCCGCCGCCGCACCTGGCCGCAAGTGGAGGACGATGCAGACAATTGTTACATTTATCATATAGATGATGATAATGTAATTGATGCGCAAAAAAATCTCAGCTCCTTTGGCCGCTATGCTAATGATGCCACCGGGCTGACGCGTGTGTCGGGCATTAGGAATAATGCGGAGTATTTTGAAGAAGACAACCGTGTCTATATTCGCGCCACACGTAACATTGCTGCCGGCAATGAAGTGTTGGTTGCTTATGGCAAAGGCTACTGGAAGCAGGTAAAAGAAAACATGATAGCAGATGCTACGGACCATAAATGAGTCTGGCACATCACAACTTATCAAGGATGTACAGATATGCTTTTATCATAAAAAAAGTACCCTTAAAGCAAAACCATTTTTATGAACATAACAGAATTATCCACCTTAGGGGAATTTGGTCTTATTGAACACCTCACTAAAAACATAGAACTTCAAAACGCTTCTTCTCTCGTTGGTGTGGGAGATGATGCCGCTGTAATTGATCATTTTGGCAAACAAACCGTTATTACAACCGACTTGTTGCTGGAGGGTGTACATTTTGACCTTATGTATACACCACTGAAACATCTTGGTTATAAATCGGTAGTCGCAAACCTGAGCGATGTGTATGCTATGAATGCCGTACCTACACAAATTACCATGAGCATTGGCATCAGCAATCGCTTTGGCCTGGAAGCCCTTAACGAGTTTTACGAAGGCGTGTACGCGGCCTGTAATTATTACGGAGTTGATTTAGTGGGTGGTGATACCACTACATCTCAAAAGGGATTTATAATATCTGTAACTGCCATCGGCGAGGTTGCACCAGATCAATTTGTAAAACGCAGCACCGCTCAAAAAGGCGACCTGCTGTGTGTAAGCGGCGATTTGGGCGCTGCGTATATTGGCCTGCTGTTTCTTGAACGTGAAAAGAAAATATTTTTAGAAAGCCCTGAGGTGCAACCAGACTTTGAGCAGGAAACTTATGTGATAGGACGCATGTTAAAACCCGAAGCGCGTAAGGACATCATTGAATTTTTTGCCGAAAAGAAATTGTTGCCAACCGCTATGATGGACATAAGCGACGGGCTCAGCTCGGAAATATTACATATTTGTAAACAAAGCAATGTAGGATGTGTGCTGCATGAAGAAAAAATTCCGGTGGCAGAAGAAACACGCATGGCTGCCTTTAAATTTGAAATTGATCCTACAGCTTGCGCGCTGAGCGGCGGCGAAGATTATGAACTGCTGTTTACAGTAGCGCAAAAGGATTATGATACAATCAAAGACAACTCCGCAATCAGCATCATTGGATATATTACAGAAGCGGCAGAAGGCGCCCATATTATTACCAAAGGTGGTAATAAACATGCCATTACCGCACAGGGCTGGAACCCGTTGAAATAAAACTCCTGTCGCATCTCCTGCATTATTTATCGCGTATTCTCCGATGCTTTTGCGGAACCGCCATTGAGCGATTAATAATACCCCGATTTATAAATTGAGAAGGCAAAAAAAATGCTGCACAATGCACAGGATTTACGTGAATGCAGATTTTATTTATCTGATTACTGTAACTTTAAGCATTATGCAAACCAACCACCTTTTTGTTTATGGCTCATTGCTCAAAGGGTTTAAAAGCCAGGCATATGAATACATAAAAAGTTATTTTACATTGTTAGGAGAGGCTACCATCAAAGGCACAATGTACGATATGGACAGTTTTCCGGTAGTGACATCAAAAGATACCGGCCGCCTCATTAAAGGTGAACTTTACGAGATCAATAACCCGCTTGAGTTTTCGTTTGCTATGGCCCAGCTTGATGATTATGAAGGGCTTTATCCTGAAGAAGGGCTGGAGGCTGATTATGAGCGAGAGGCAGTGGATGCGAATTTTAACGGCAAAACAATTACGGCATGGGTGTACTGGTACAAAAAAGATGTAAGCGGTATGCCTGTTGTGGAAAGCGGTGATATGCTTAAATACGCTAAAGGAAGCAAAGCATAATCTCTGCAACCAAATGTATCTTAAAATTGATTGAATGAAAATTGCAATTATAGCTAACGAATCTTTTTACAAAACATCTTCATTATATATTGCTGCACTTCTGTCCCAGAGCGCCGCAAGTGAAGTATATATTTTTAACAAAACACACCGGGATGCAAGAATTCCAGGTACTGTAAATATTGCGGTAAAGCCTGCGCTGAGCGGGATATTACCCCGCAGCCTGATGGTTCAAAAAGCTATTGCAGCACTTATAAAAAAACATGCGCCAGACAGGATCTGGGTTTTTGATGCAGAAGACATAATCAAAACCCCGCTGCATCAAACCGTCATTTTAAACAATATTCACCCGCTCGAAAAGCAGATTTTCAGCAAACTTGGAGATGCCGATAGGATTATTTCGTTTTCTAAAGAACATTTGCAAAAATTTGCGCACCTGCCTTTACAGCACAAGCTAATTGCAGCGCCGCCAGTTATTGCGGCCAATTTTGTTCCGCACTTGTACGAAGACAGGCTTGCGGCAAAACAGGAATTTGCTGATGAAAAAGAATACTTTGCCTTTGCAGATTTTGAAATGGACAAAGAAAGTTTTTTGAATTTGCTGAAAGCTTTTTCAGCTTTTAAAAAAATGCAGCAAAGCAACTGGAAACTTGTGATAGCCCTGCGGCCACAACTTTCTACAAGAGATAAAGAAGAAATGCTAAAACCCCTGTCAAATTTTAAATATCGCGAAGACGTAAACGTGATCAACGGGCCTGGTGAAACCACTCTTTCCAAAATGATAGCAGGAGCTTATGCGCTCCTCAGCACATCAGATAAAACCATTTACAATCTGCCTGTTTTAGAAGCGCTGGCTTGTAACACCCCGGCAATAGCGCTGTGTTCAGAAATATTTAACGATTACCCGAAAATTATTTTAGAAGCCACCAACAGCAACCCCGACAGTTTTGCAGAGAAAATGATGTTTTTATACAAAAATGAAATGAAAAGAACCACACTTTCAGAAACTGCCGGCGGAATGCTGAAGGACTTTGATGCACAAAAAAACTTAAACGCCCTGCACAAAATTGTTTTAGAGTGATGTCTGCGATCGCCATGGGTGCCAAACCTTATCGATCCTTTTTGCGTACATTTGCCTTCCAATAAATTTAAAAGAATGAAAAAATCTACCATAACTATTGATGTAGAAATGGATGAAAGCCGCTTTACAGAAAATATAGAATGGTTTGCAACCGACAGTACTCTGCAAAATGCACAAAAAGCCAAAGCTATGATACTGGCTTTATGGAACGGCGAAGACAGGGAAGCGCTTCGTATTGATTTATGGACACAAAAAATGATGGTGAATGAAATGGCCGATTTTTTCTATCAAACACTTATGACGATGGCTGATACCTATGGCCGCGCCACACGCTACACAGATCAGGTGGATGAAATGAAAGAATTTGCAAAAGAATTTTACAAAAAATTTCAGCAAAAGCAAATGGAGCAAAACAAGGCTGATTAGAGCATAACCGCCTTTTAAATTAAGCAATACCTTATAACAACTCTACTATGTCTCTCGAACAAAATATCAGTAACGACATTAAAGCTGCTATGCTTGCTAAAAACGAAGTGGCTCTGCGAAGCCTGCGTGCTGTAAAAGCCGCTATTTTACTGGCAAACACAGCAAGCGGCGCAAAAGATGCTTTGAGCAGTGAAGATGAAATAAAAATTTTGCAAAAACTCGTGAAGCAGAGAAAAGACTCACTGGATATTTACGAAAAACAAAACAGGCCTGAACTTGCTGCAAAGGAAAAAGAAGAGATAGAGGTGATTGAAAAATACCTACCCGCGCAACTGTCAGAAGAAGAACTAAAAGAAACCATCAGCAACATCATTAACCAAACCGGTGCCGCCTCTGCAGCAGACATGGGCAAAGTGATGGGAGTTGCAAATAAGCAACTTGCCGGAAGAACTGATGGGAAAACCATTTCAGCAATTGTAAAGGAACTGCTAACCAAATGATAACGCGGTTTACCATGGCATAATTAATGGAAATCTTCGGGAACAACAATCTTTCCCACAGTTAGCTACTTTTGTAGGAGTGGATTATATAAAGGAATACAGGCGGTTTGTAAACAGTTATAATTTTGCTTACGCGCTGCGCGTAACCATTGCCGTTACGTTGCCCGCTATCGTACTTTCTTATTTTAACCTTTACCAGGTGGGTCTTGTAGCATCACTTGGCGCCATGACGGTGAGCAATGCCGATATACCCGGGCCGGTACAACGCCGTTTTAATGGTATGCTGGCCACGCTCATCCTTAATTTCTGTATCGTTCTGCTAATAGGCTTTAGCAGCGGTAACATGGCGCTGCTTACCATTTTAATTGCATTGCTATGCTTTTTGCTGACTATCATCAGTGTGTATGGCAGCCGTGTCAGCACGATCGGTTTTGCTGGCATCATTGTGATGGTGCTTACGTTTGACAACGTAAGAACAGGTATAGAAGTTGTAAACAACGCTCTGTACATACTGGCCGGAAGCATTTGGTACATGCTGCTCAGCCTCGCTCTTTTCAGAATAAGGCCTTACCGTATCATACAACAGGCCCTGGGCGAGTATGTTTTTTTAATAGGTGATTATTTAAAAACGCGCTCTTCTTTTTACAGCAAAAAGGTTGACTACGACAAAACTTACAAAAACCTGATGCTGCAACACCATGATATTCATGAAAAGCAGGAGATGTTGCGCGAAATGATCTTTAAAAGCCGTAGCATCGTAAGGCAGTCAACCACCACCAGCCGTACGCTGCTTGTGATATTTATCGATACCATTGATCTGTTTGAAAAGGCTACCGGCATAGTGTATAATTACGAGTCTATGCATAAGCGGTTCGATAATTCGGGAATATTGCACAAGCTGAGAGGTTATATTCTTATAATGGCCCGGGAGCTGCATGAAATTGGGCTTGCCGTGCAAAGCGGCCGGCCTTCGCGCATTTCAAAAAACCTGAACAATTCATTAAAAATATTAAAAGAAGATTTTGAAGCTTTTATTAATGAACACCGTGCACCTGAAAATATCGGGCCGCTAATCAATATGCGAAAAATCATGGAGTCTGTAGAAGATATGACGACGCGCATTTATACGCTACACCATTACACGCGCTATGATAGCAAGCGAATCAGGCGCTTTCACCCAAGCGGCAACCTGGAAGACTTTGTGGAGCCAACCAATTTTAACCGACAGTTGTTTATAGAAAATCTTTCTTTTAAATCCAACAACTTCAGGCATGCCATACGCGTAAGCATTGCCACCACGGCGGGTTATATTATTGCGCAAATGCTCAACCTGGGCCACAGCTACTGGGTGCTGCTTACCATACTTGTTATCCTAAGACCCAGCTACAGTCTTACCAAACAAAGAAATTATCACCGTCTTATTGGTACCATCATTGGCGCCATGATCGGCGTGATGATATTATTTATAGTCAGCAATCAATACTGGATGCTGGCTATCATGATCACGCTGATGCTGCTTTGTTACAGTTTCATTCGCAGCAAATATTTTATTGGCGTTATTTTTATGACGGCCTACCTGATCATTTTCTTTTTCATGCTCGACCCCGGGGGTTTTGTAAATGTGCTTGAAAACCGGATTATAGATACGGTTATAGGTTCTCTTATTGCATTTATTGCCACTTACACGCTGGCGCCTTCGTGGGAAAAACACCAGATGAAGAGCTACATGATAGAAGCGCTGGAAAAATCAAAAGACTATTTTAAAACAGTGGCCTCATCATTTCATACAGGTGTTACAGACGATCATACTTATCGCCTCAGCCGTAAAGAAGCATTTGTGGCGCAGGCCAACCTTTCCGGAGGGTTCACGCGTATGCTTAACGAACCCAGGCACAAACAACAAAATGCGGTAAAACTTCACCAGTTTACCGTACTCATCACTGTACTTAACTCGCATATTGTAACGCTGGCAGATTTTGCGCAGCAATATGCATCGAAATATACATCCCGCGAATTGGTGCCAATTACAGAAGACATCGCAGCCGAACTTACCGAAGCAAAAAATATTATTAATAAAGATGAAGTGGTTTCACTTGTAAAAGTATCGGCACAGGAGCTGCGTGATGATATTCAGGAACTGGTACAAAAGCGTCGCAGCGAAATGCAGCAGGGCCTGCGCAATACCGAAACCCGCATCACACTTATGGAATACAAGCCTATAGTAGACCAGTTTCTTTTTATCAGCCGCATTGCGGGCGATATTAAAAAACTGGCAAAAGATTTATGATTTTTTAATTAAACATGCATAAATCCGCCAACAATCAACCTGGAATAATACCTTTGAAAAATGCGCCGTAAGCGAAAGATAATTTACATTGTAAACCCCTTTTCAGGAATCAGCGCTAAGGATGATTTACAAAACCTGATAGCTGCTGAAACGCTGAAAGAAGGAATCAAATTCAGTTTCATTCCCTCTGTAGCTGATGGTGATTATTCTTTTTTACATAACAAGATTGAGGAAGAAGGCATTACAGACGTTGTAATTGTTGGCGGTGATGGTACGGTAAGTCAGGTGATTGACAGCCTGAAACACTTGCCCGTTCAGTTTGGTATTATACCCGCTGGGTCGGGCAATGGGTTGGCCTTTGGCGCGGGTATTGCCAAAACACCTAAAAAAGCTTTAGAAACCATATTTAACAACCAGGCTGCTCTTACCGATGGATTCAGAATCAATAAGCGGTTTGCATGCATGCTTTGCGGGCTTGGTTTTGATGCAAAAGTGGCGTATGATTTTTCGCTGCAAAGCCAGCGCGGATTGGCAACCTATGTGCAACAAATCTTTAAAAATTTCTTTAACGCAAAAACATATTCTTTCAGGATAACATTACAGCAAAAACATTTTGAAACCGATGCTTATTTTATTAGCATTGCCAACAGCAACCAGTTTGGAAACCATTTTACCATTGCCCCCAAAGCACGAATGAGCGATGGCCTGCTGGATATTGTAATCGTTACAGAACAATCTAAAATGGCCCTTTTGTACAACACCATGTTGCAGGTTGGCGGGCAAAATAAACTTTTAGAACAGGAAGAAATTGATCATAACAGAAGTATTATTTATTTTCAAACCCCGGAGATCATAATCAGCAATCCCAATTTGGCTCCTATGCATATTGACGGGGAGCCTGTGAACACCGAAAGCAGTGTACATGCCATGATTGAAGAAAAATGCTTTAAGCTATTGACGGATAAAGATGAATTGTAAATGAAGCAGGAAAAAATAATACAGCATACGATTTGCGAACCATCGCTTGAAAATTGTTTCAGAACAGACCTTGTTGAAGCCGGCTGCGATGAAGCAGGCAGAGGGTGCTATGCGGGCCCTGTATTTGCAGCAGCAGTCATCCTGCCTAAAAATTTTTACCATCCATTACTGAACGATAGCAAACTGGTAAAACCTCCCGTTCGCCAGGAACTGAAAGCTTACATACATGAGCACGCGCTGGCATGGGCGGTAGCCATGGTTGATGTGGATGAAATAGATACTATTAATATTTTAAAAGCTTCACAAAAAGCCATGCACCTGGCGCTTGATGCCTTGCGCATCATTCCACAGCACGTGGCCGTTGACGGCAATTATTTTATTCCATATAAAAATATTGCTCACAAATGTGTGGTAAAAGGCGACAGCAGGTATTCAAACATTGCTGCTGCAAGTATTTTAGCCAAAACCAGCAGAGATGAATACATGGAAACACTTCACCATGATTTTCCTTATTATAACTGGCGCTCTAACAAAGGTTATGGCACACCTGAACACCGCACTGCAATTGACTTTCATGGTTTATGCATACATCACCGGAAGAGTTTCAACATCATGCCAGCACAAATGGAGTTGTTCTGCAACAGCAGCATCCCCTAAATTGGGTAGTTTGGCATATTTCCAAGGGCTTTTGCTTTTTAATTTATGCCCAACTCCTAAATTTGCCTTATTCAGTCCAACCGTTTAAAAACTTTTAAAAATGAAAAAACTTTTACTATTTATCGCTTTTGGCATTTTCAGCTTTGGTGCCATAAATGCACAAAGCACCGAAAAGAAAGAAACTAAAGAATCTACAGCTAAAACTGAAAAAGAAAAAGAAGCAGAGCAAAAAAGGGCAGAAAGACATGAACGTGAAAAAGAAAGATGGACAGGCGTAGGCAACTACTGGAAGGATAAACACGAGAAAAAAGTTGCCGAAAAAGAGGCTAAGGATAAAGATAATCCTAAAGCAGAAAAAGCTGAGAAAGAAAGGAAAGGGCCGCCCCGCCCACCATCTCCCAGAAAGAAAAAACAAGCTGAAGAAGAATAGTTACCAAGCCACGCAAACGCGTGGTTTTTTTATTTTCATAAATGCTAATTTAGCGGCCATGCTTAAAAATATCATTTTCGATTTTGGAGGCGTTCTGCTGAACATTGATTTTAAAAGATCTTTCGATGCGTTTGAAGCGCTTGGATACCTCAATTTTGAAGACCTTTTTGCCCAGCATCATGCGGATGATTTGTTTCAAAGACTGGAAACTTCACAAATTAAAGTGAATGAGTTTTATGATAAGCTGGCCCTGCTGGCACCCAATACCGTCACTCACCTGCAGTTGCAGAATGCGTGGAACGCGATGTTGATAAACTACAGAACACGCAGCATTGATTTCCTTAAAACCCTGAGAAAAAATTATAACATATATCTTTTAAGCAATACCAACGAAATTCATTACAACCGTTTTACACAAATGCTACAGGAAGAAACCGGGCATAAAAAGCTGGAAGATTTTTTTGACAAGGCGTGGTTTTCTCACCTTATTTACCTGCGCAAGCCTGATGTGGAAACTTTTAAATTTGTACTGAGCGACGCAGGAATTAATGCAGAAGAAACCCTGTTTATTGATGACAGCTTTTCAAATTTACCCGCAGCAGAATCAGTTGGTATGAAAACGCATCTATTAAAACCTGGCGAGCTGATAGAACATCTTGATTACAGCAATTATTAATCTGTACTATTTATCTTCCAGAATTTATTGAAAACGCCAAAGTAATCTTCCTGGGTAGCGCTTGCCACGGGGCTGCCGTTTTGTGCAGCAGTGCCTGCCGTGTGTATATAAATAGCGTTTACTTTTACATACAAAAACCTGTCTTCAAAATCCACTACTGGCGCTATACCTGTTCTAGCAACAGAAGGTTGTATGTAAGTCATAAAATCCTGTTCTGTTGGTTTTGTAAAAAAACAAATAACCATTATCAGAAATAGGAGCAGCAGGAAAAATCTTCTGAATTTCATAAGTCAAATTTCTTTAGCTGAACAGGTATTCAACATCTTCTTTAGTGAGCGATTTTACAAAGCCTGCTTCATCCGAGATAAGTTCTTTCGCCAGTGCACGTTTTTTTTCCTGAAGTTGTAAAATTTTATCCTCGATAGTGTCCTTACAAATCATGCGGTAGGCAAATATATTTTTTGTCTGCCCAATGCGGTGCGTACGGTCAATGGCCTGTTGCTCCACCGCGGGGTTCCACCAGGGGTCCACTATATACACATAGTCTGCGGCGGTAAGGTTCAGGCCCACGCCACCCGCTTTCAGCGAAATTAAAAACACGCGCACTTCATCATTTTTTTGAAAATTCTGAATGGCTTTTTCCCTGTCGGGCGCCGAAGTGCTACCATCAAAATATTCATATTTTACTCCTAACTCATCCAATTTTTGCCTTATAAGGGCCAGCATACCCAGGAACTGTGAAAATATGAGCGCTTTGTGGTTGCTCATATCTTCAGTAATCTCGCGTGAAAGTTCTTCAATTTTGATGGAATGATTTTCGAATACTTCATCTTCATTCAAAATTGCGGGGGAGTCGCATATCTGCCTTAGTTTCATGAGGCCCTGCAAAATAGTGAACTGTGAGCGTCCAATACCCTGATCGTTGATTGAGCCCAGTATTTTATCGCGATAATCATTTCGGTAAGCATCATAAATTTTTCTTTGCTCCTCCTGCATTTCACACCATAAGATCATTTCCTGTTTTTCGGGAAGATCTTTAGCCACCTGTTCTTTGGTACGCCTTAAAATGAAGGGGTACAGCAACCGGCGCAGGTGTTCTTTACGATCCTGCTCTCCCTGTTTATCAATGGGGATGGCAAACTCCTGCCTGAAGAACTCAATGCTGCCCAGCATTCCCGGGTTTAAAAAGTTCATTTGCGCATAAATATCAAATGTGTTGTTTTGCAGCGGCGTACCGCTCATGCAAAGCCTGTGTTTGGCGCTTAGCAAACAAGCGGCTTTGGTTACTTTGCTTGCAGGGTTTTTTATGGCCTGGCTTTCATCAAGCAATACATAATCAAATTTCAAACCCAGAAAAATTTTTATATCACTTCTCAGGGTTCCATAAGTAGTGATTGTAATATCATATTTTGTGAAATCCTCACTTTTTCTTGTGCGCGTACTGCCGTGATGTATGTGGTGGGTAAGTGTGGGAGTAAATTTTTTAATCTCGTTTTCCCAGTTATAAATTAGCGTGGTGGGGCAAACTACCAGCGCGCGCATGTGATTGTATTTGGCGCGGTAATGATGTAAGAAAGAAAGTGCCTGCACGGTTTTACCAAGGCCCATGTCATCGGCAAGAATGCCGCCCCAGTTGATATTATGTAAATAATTCAGCCATTGAAAACCAGCCACCTGGTAAGGCCGTAAAATAGGTTGCAAATGTTCAGGCGGCTCCACGTCGTGTATCTGATCAAACTGGCGCAGGCGATTGTACTTTTCTTCCAGCTCAAAAAATAATTCATCGTCATTTTTTAGCTCGTACAGTTCATCAATAATGCTGCGGTGGTAATGCGAAAGTTTCAGATTATTGCTGCTCCCTTCACCCACCCTAAATAGCAGCGCATATTTTTTCAACCACTCGTCGGGCAAAATCCCCAGCGATCCGTCGTTTAGCTGAACAAACTGCTGCTTATTAGCCAGCGCGCGTTTTACCTCGGCCACAGAAACTTTCTGGTCGCCAAAAACAATATCTACCTTGGCATCAAACCAATCTGTATTGCTGCTGATGAAGATTCGCGTTTGCGGCTTGGCTGTATTGAACCTAAAGTTGTGCAACGCTTCAAAACCAAATACCGGTACCAGCATTTCCTTCATTGCATCTACAAATAAAAAAAACCAGTTGTCTTTGATCACCTCGCTGCCTTTTAGTGCAAGCGTGTAGCCTTCTTCTGTTTCAGTAAAATTAGAATGCAGGTTTTTCAGCCTTTGCATAAAGGCTTCTTCAATAGGTTTATTGCGCTGTATGGATAAAACTTTATCGGCCTCGGGTATCAGCATTACATTGCCGCCATCTTTTGCCTCATAACCGTTGTAGGTAAACATGGGTTTGAACAAAAGGTAATCTCCTTTTTCAACCAAAAACAGTTTTACTTCGGGCACCAGGTTTTTCATTGGCTGCACCATTGAACTATCAAAGTCTACTTTATAATCTTTTGCCAGTGGCAGAATAAAGTTGTGCAACTTATCAGGCCATTCTTCTTTACTAATACTAATGCGCCCTTCGGGCAAAAATTGTTCTGCCAGTGAAACTACATCTGCATTCGCATATAAAAATAACTGGTGATTGTAAATGAACATGATGGGTGAAGGGCTTTCATTTTCATCCACGCCGTGTACCATGCCGCGGAGCTTTATAAGGCAGTCAATGTTGAAAGTTTCATCAGCATTTTTATCTACATAAAATTGAGTAACGGCAGGTTCGGTAAAAACATCAATGTGCTCAATATTTTGTGTAACTAATTTTTTACCGGGAGGAACGATGAAGCCGAGGGCGTTCTCGCCGGCAACTGCCACTAATTTTTTTAACCGTGGCACCATATACTCGTTAATGAGCTGTTTACTACTGTCGGGCATATCATCTCCTTCGTGAAGGGTGATGCTTTCATCAATATCTCCAAAAGGTGAGTTGCGGATGATGTATTTATTGATCTCTGTATCCTGCAATTTTCTTATCGTATTCATCAGCGCGTTATCTGCATCGCTGTAAGCAGAGGGATCAATGTAACGCGTAATGTCAAGCACTTCTACGCGGCCGGTAAAACCGTTTTGCTCTTCGTTTGCTTCGCCGCTAATGGCGGCTACCGAAAAGAAAGGATACGATTTTTTATTAAAGTTGATAACGAAACCCAGGCGCAGCAAGGGTTGCAGTGTTTCAGTTTCAGTTTCAGGTATATCAATTGCTGCTTCCTGCTTTTGCTGCGCGGGCGGCACTTTGGCCGCATCTGTAACGGTGTTGATCCTTTTGATCTTACTGTCAAGCACACGCAGGAAAGGTTTACCATCTTTAAAAACAAATTCAAACTTCCCTTTTAAATCATCATTGAGAGAGTAGCCGTATGCCTCCAGCAATTTATTTTTTTCTACATCGCGGTTACGGATGGTGTCAAAATAGCCTGACCCATGCTCGCGGATGAGATACAAAAAAACGATCACTTTAGGCAAACAAAGCGGGTGACCGGTATCTTCATAATCACAACTGGTATCAAAATTTCTTTCTTCATTTTTACGAATGACTACATCGTATGCAGTGCCCTCTATATCTACAACTGCTTTTACGGTTTCATCCTTGGCCTGTACAATTTTTGGCTTTTTTTTCTGCAGGTATTTTTCTGCTTCATTAAAAGCATCATGCGAACAAAGGTGGCGGATGGAGCGCACATCGAGGTTACGCAGTTTTACCACAGTGTGCCGCTGATCGTAATAAATTTCTTCATTGCCAAGCTGGCCTTTATCAATCAGTTCCTGCAATTGAAACAAGGCTGCTACTTCATGCTTGCAAATATCGCCCAGGTTGTAAGGGCAGGTGCATCTTAAAGTAATAGATTTGGGATCGCTGAATTTACTGATGTACACTTTATAAAAAGTGCTGTGCGTATCATCTTTTACCCGGAAGGTGACCGCGCCGGATAATTTATCGTATTCCACCAACTCAGTAAAACCAAGCGCGTGCGTTTTTTTACCCCGCCTGATCACTTCATCAGTACCATACGTATAAACCTGCTTTATTAAATGTGGTAATGCCAATTCTTTCTCCTTTAATTTAAGCCCCGCTCAGTCTCCCCGGGCGGGGGAGTGAAGATTGCCCTTTCAATTGGGGCGGGGCAATCGGCAAAAATAAAAGAAAGTTTAGCGGTTTTCCGAATTATTTCGTAACTATTTTAAAATGAAATGCTTAGGACTATAAATAA
The DNA here is from genome assembly GCA_023423285.1 of Bacteroidota bacterium. Classification (GTDB taxonomy): domain Bacteria; phylum Bacteroidota; class Bacteroidia; order Chitinophagales; family Chitinophagaceae; genus Niabella. The sequence goes on along the minus strand of JAFAFV010000201.1, from coordinate 19,696 downwards.
GTTGAGATAATTTTGGATTAGGCGTTATTGATTGCTGCTTTTTACATATTATTTTTTTATAACCTGAATAGGGGAGGGCGCAAATTAGAAATACGATACAATGTAGCATATATTTGCAATGCAATAACCGGTGTAAAACACTAAAAGTACTACCAAGCTATAGCGTAGTGTATAAGCCGGCCTAACGATTCTCGATTTTTCACCTTTTTAAACAAATCAAAATGAAAAAAGTAAGCATTCTTTTGGCAGCAGTTTTTGCTGTAACAACTTTATTAGTTAGCTGAGCAGCGGCTGAGAACAATGGCGCACTACATTTGAACGACTTGGGCTGCTCTTTTTTTGACGGGGACGGGGATCTTGTGTGGGCGGATAATAGCTGGGCGGTAATTACTCATTCAGGCAATGGCAATTACAACTGTAGTGCCAGCGGTGTTGCCAACTCTACTGGCAAAGCCGTGATTTACAAAGACGTAAATTATGGCACTCCACAAGGTGCTGGCATTGGTAATGTTACTATAAGTGCAAGTGGTAATGCTTCTGTTTCTGTTAAAGTACGGCCCTAAATTGAACCTGACTGAGATTTAGAAATATTCGAAAAGCGCCGTAAAGCTTACGGCGCTTTTTTAATTTTAGCAGTTAAAAATAATACTAAAATGAAAACCCGGTTATTAATAATAGCTGCCATTTTCCTGATTTTACTTGCGGCGGCAGTATCTTTATACCTTTTAAATATTCATTTATATGCAGGCGGATCAGATGTGTGTTCTACCGTATTTGGGAGTAGCTGTGAAGGATCGCTAACAAGTTCCTGGTCTGAAGTTTTAGGGTTGCCCCTCGGCGGCTGGGGTGTTTTATATTATCTTTCTATAGGCCTACTGTTTTTAGTTCCTCTGTTATTTGGTAGGGAGTTTAACAGAACATCCAGGTTTTTTATTTTTATCCTTTCTGTTTGCGGGATATTGGCTGGTATTTTTTTTATCGTTCTTATGGCTTCGCAACCATCTCTTTTCTGCCCGTTTTGTACAGTTATCCATGTCAGTAACTTTTTCCTGTTTTTTCTTTTTTTAAAAATCAACAGATATGGTTTCAGAGAATTTTTAAGCGATATAAAATCTGTTTTAAACCCGATGTTTTTTAAATCGTTTTCAGCATCTAGCTTTTGGAAGACTTTTGGATTACTGATTATTGGTTTTTTTGTTCTTTCCGGCTTTTTTGGTTTAAGGATATTGACACTTAAAGCAGCTGCTGCACAGAAAGTAGATTTTAACAAGGTTTTTGCCGACTATGATAACGAACCTGTAAAACAAATATCAATGAATACCGGCGATGCGGTGGTAGGAGATACTACATCAAAAATGGTGCTTACCATTTTCAGTGATTTTTATTGTCCGGCCTGCCGCTTATTTTCTGCTGAAACCGACAGCATTATTAAAAAATTTAATAAGGATTGCGCCATAGTGTTTAAACAATTCCCTTTAAATACTGATTGCAACCATACAATTAGCAAAAACATTCACCCAGGCGCATGCGATGCGGCTAAGGCCTCGCTTGCTGCTTCGCAGCAGGGGAAATTCGTTTTTTTTCATACAGAAGTATTTAAACAAGGTTCAAAAGCAAACCTGATTGATATAGCAAAAAAAACGGGCCTTGACCTGCAGGCATTTGAAAATTTTCGAAATAGCCCTGCAGCAGATGCCATCGTTCAAAAAAATATACAGGAAGCAAATCTATTAGGCGTAAATGGCACACCGGCAGTTTTTTTAAATGGCAGACAAATTAAAGACATCAGGAAAGGTGTTATACAAATGGTTTTAATGCGGGAGTTATCAAAACGGCAGTTAGCATATGTAGATAGAAATAATAAAGTCGCTTACGCTTTTTCGCTAACCAGCTTTCCTTCTTTATAAATAGCCAGCACATTTGCAATGTCTTCAGTGAGGCAAAACTCAATATCCTGAATATAGCCAAAACGTTCTACCAGCCGATGGTAATGTGTAAAATTTGACGCAAATAGTAACAGTTCGTGTTTATTGTTTTCATATAAAAACTCAGCGGTGTGGGAGCTGTCGCAATGAACGCTGAAGTTTTCTTTTACCCGGCTGATAACGGCCCCGGCAAAAACTGTGTCTTCCAGGTTAAACCTGTCTTTCCACCCTGCGCAGGCCAGTATTACATTTTTATTTTGCCTGATCAAATAATTGCATACAGCTGAAAGATTGGTAAATGAACCGGTGATGATATCATCAGCGCCATTATCTAAAGCCATTTGTAAAAGTCTTGTACCGTTGGTTGTTGTTAAAACAAGTATCTTATCTTTTATAAAATCAGCCGAATACTCTAACGGAGAATTGCCATAAGCCAGGCCTTCGGCCAGCTTACCATCGCGCTCACCAGCAGCAATGCCGTGCAGGCGTTTGCTTACTTCAATAGCTTTTGGTATGGTATCCACAGGCACCACGTATCGGGCGCCGTTGTGCAGTGCTGCGGCAATGGTTGATGTTGCCCTGAACACATCAATGATCACCACCACGCTGTTTCTTAAATCGTACAAATGAATCAGCGCCGGAGAAACGCAGGTATATAGGGTAGGTTTATTGTTCATGAAAAGAATCTCAATTTGTAAATTTCAATCGCACTGTTTATTTAAAAGGTAGTTTTACCACGCGGGCTTTCAGCAGCCTTTCCCTTACTTTAATAAAGAGAGGTGTGTCTGCTGCAGCAAATGCAGTTGCCACATAACCAAGTCCAATGGCTTTGTTAAGCGAAGGTGATTGTGTGCCGGATGTAACCTTTCCTATCACATTACCAACTTCATCACAAATATCGTAGCCGTGGCGGGGAATGCCTTTATCTGTAAGCTCAAAGCCCACCAGTTTCCGTTGCACACCTTCGGCTTTTTGCTTTAGCAATACTTCTTTACCAATAAAGTCTTTGCTAAATTTCGTAATCCAACCCAGGCCAGCTTCCAGTGGCGTGGTGGTATCATCTAAATCATTACCGTATAAGTTAAATCCCATTTCAAGGCGCAGCGTATCTCTTGCTGCCAGCCCAATTGGCTTAAGGCCTTTTGGAGCGCCCTGCTCAAATATGGCCGTCCATATTTTTTCTGCATCGTCATGCTTATCTTCAAAATAAATTTCAACACCGCCTGAGCCGGTATAACCCGTGGCGCTGATGAGCACATTTTCCACACTTGCAAATTTTCCTTTTACAAATGTGTAATACTTCAGGTTCAGCAGGTTCATGTCAGTAAGTGGTTGTAAAATGACTGTAGCCTGTGGGCCCTGTACTGCCAGCAAGGCCGTTTTGTCTGAAATATTGTGCATCTCCACATTATGAGTGTTGTGAGTGGTAAGCCAGTTCCAGTCTTTTTCAATGTTTGATGCGTTGACCACCAGCATGTACACGTTCTCTTCAATACGGTAAATTAACAGATCATCAATGATGCCGCCATTTTGATTGGTAAAGCAATTGTACTGCGCCCTGCCCACCGCTATTTTACATACATCATTGGTTGTTAAACGCTGGAGTAGCTCCAGAGCATTTTCTCCTTTTAAAATAAATTCGCCCATATGGCTTACATCAAAAACGCCAGCGTTGTTTCTGACGGTTTGGTGCTCGTCGTTTATACCGCTGTAACTGATGGGCATATTGTAACCTGCAAATTCAGCCATTTTAGCACCAAGAGCTATGTGTTTTTGAGTAAAAGGAGTTTCTTTCATGCATTTTATGTTTTTACTTCATTCACCGGCGGCAAAGATACTGGTTATAGTGAATGGTTCATAGTTCGTGGCGCATAGTTAATAATGAATGAGGAACATCAAAATGTAAATAGTAAATAACATAAATTGTGCAAATGAAACGCCTATTGTCCATCAGTATTTTATTTTGTATTATGACTCAGTTACAGGCCCAGTTAAAAAACACTCCGTGGCTGGAAGAACTTTTACGAAAACAGGCTTCGCCTTTATTGCTGAACATATTGAACAAGCCAGATATCTTTCGCTACCAGGTCATCTATACCAAAATTGACCGGGACAAAAACAACAAACCAAAGTTTACAAACTATTATCTGAACGTTGACAGGAACCGGTATTTCAATCCGGCCTCAATGGTAAAAATGCCCGTGGCCTTTGCCGCGCTTGAAAAACTGAACCGCCTGAACTCAGGTGTGAATAAATACAACACCATGCTCACAGACAGTTCTTACAACAAACAAACTGCCGTTACAAAAGACAACAGTGCTGCAAACGGATTGCCTTCTATCAACCATTACATAAAAAAAATATTTTTAGTAAGTGATAATGATGCCTACAACAGGCTGTATGAATTTGTGGGGCAGAAAGAACTGAATGAGGTATTATGGAACAAAGGCTATAAAGACCTGCGCATTACAAGGCGATTTTATACCAATATGGATATGGAAGAAAACCGGCATACCAACCAGGTTAGATTTGTGGATGGAGAAACAGTTTTATATACTCAACCACCGGCTTATAATGATATACCATTTGATTTCAGCAAAAAAATTCTGCTCGGTAAAGGCCATTGGGATAAAGATGACAAACTCATAAACGAGCCGATGGATTTTACAACACACAATAACGCTCCGCTGGAAGACCTGCAGCAAATGCTGCAATCCGTTCTGTTTCCACTATCTGTTTCAAAAAAAAAGCGCTTTAACCTTATTGATGATGATTACGCAGTGTTATACAAATACATGTCGCAAAAGCCTTCTGAGAGCTGTTTTCCAAAATATGATACAGCAACTTATTTTAATAGTTATACCAAGTTTTTCTTTTTTAAAGATGGCAAACAAAACATACCGCCTCACATACGCTCCTTTAATAAAACCGGCTGGAGCTACGGCTTTCTTACTGATGTTTGCTACATTGTTGACTTTGAGAACAACCTGGAATTTATGCTAAGCGGAAACATATATGTAAACAGCGACAATATACTAAACGATGGTAAATACGAATACATTGAAACCGGATACCCATTTTTCAAAGAAGTGGGTGAGGCTATTTATAAGTATGAAAAAAGCAGGGCAAGAAGGCATCAGCCCGATTTGAGCAGTTGGAAATTTGCTTATGATTAACGTGATTTAACAAAGAGGTGGCTATTGCACTTTTGGCTTTAACCCATAAAAGGGCTATTTTTGAACCTGAAATTTGCATTATGAAATTTGATAAAATTCATAACAAAGGTCAAGCCCGGTTATTTAAGAATGACTACCTTGAAATGCTAACAAAAACCCATCCGCTGGTTATTTGGGGCATTTATATTCCTGTAATTGGTTACATGCTTTATCACAGTTTTACTAATCTTTCTTTTGCTGCCGGCTATATTTTATTGCTGTTTTTCATTGGTTTATTATCCTGGTCTTTCTTTGAATACCTGGCCCATCGTTTTATTTTTCACTGGGTGAGCGAAAATCCTACTATTCAAAAAATTGCTTATGTAATGCACGGCAATCACCACCAATATCCCAGAGACAGGGAAAGGCTGTTTATGCCCCCGGTTCCGAGTATTATTATTGCTTCGTTATTGCTCAGCTTTTTTTACCTAATAATGGGCAGGCACGCGTTTATGTTTTTTCCGGGTTTTATGCTGGGTTATTTACTATATGGTTCTATGCATTATGCCATTCACGCGTGGAACCCGCCGTTTAAATGGATGAAAGGCTTATGGCGCAACCACCACCTGCATCATTATAAAGATGAAGGCAAAGGTTTTGGCGTGAGCAGTACATTATGGGACTATGTATTTGGCACAATGTTCGACCTTAAAAAAGAAAAAGAAGACAAGGAAAAGGTAAAAGAACTAATGTTTGGCAAAAAATAGTTATCATTTTAATTTCTGATGTTAATATTCTGTTAGTTGAAATGCCTGGGGAAATTTTTAGTTGTGTGAAACCAGCTAATAATCATTATGCTCTTTACTACTCTGTCGTTCTGCCAACTTTATAGAACCATAAATTATATCAAACATTATTCTCTGTTTCCTTATTCCCCGATCCTGAAAATACTCTTTTTATTAATTTCCAATTAAATGCCGGTGTAAACAGAATAGCAAATAGAAAAGAATTTTTGGCAATATATACCCACGAAAAACCGAATTCTTCATTTAGCAGTAATTTAAAAATAGCATACACCGTAAAACACAATGCATAGTAAAGAACGAAATTGATTAATACTTTTCCAACGGGCGACTTACTGTTTAACCAGTTTTTCATTGAAGCTTTTTATAAAATTAAAACTTTTCAATTACTCCCACGCCAAACAGCGCGTAATCATATTTCACCGGGTCATCGCCATCCATTTCTTTCAGGTTAGCCGTAAGTTCTATTGCAGCAAGCCAGTCATTAACCGGGCGGCTTAGCAATTTGAAATGCCGTGCTACGCGACTCACATGCAGGTCAAGCGGGCAAACCAGGTGAGCTGGTTTAATATTTTTCCAAATTCCAAAATCCACGCCTCTAGCACTAGGGCGCACCATCCATCTCAAAAACATGTTCAGTCTTTTGCAGGCAGATTTTCGGGCTGGCGTGGCAATATGTTTACGTGTTCTTGCGGGATAATCTGGAAAAATTTTATCATCAAAAAATGATTGGTGAAAGCCAGTGAGCGCGTTTTCTATATTTGTATCATCCTGATTAAAATGTTTTGTAAATGCGTTTTCTAAAGACTCCTCCCCAAGAATCTTGTAATGATGTTGCAGGAAAGCTAAAAAATGAAACAGATCTGTTGCATTAAACGTGCGGTGAGCAAATCCGATAAAAGGTTTTAGGTCTTCTTCTTCAAAATTCATAATAAAATCATAGGGCGCATCATCCATACATGTCAGTAATTTATTGCAAGAGTTAATGATGCTTTTGCGGTTGCCCCAGGCAAGAATAGCTGCAAAGAATCCTGCAATTTCAATATCCTGCTTTTTTTTAAATCTATGAGGAATAGAAATCGGATCATCTTTAATAAACACAGGCTGCTCGTATTGTGCAGCCTTCATGTTTAAAAAGTCTTTGAAATTACCATCCATTACATTTACCCGATAGCCTGCTTTAAATCTTCTATTAAATCTTCGGCATCTTCAATGCCCACGCTCAGTCGTATGAGCGAGTCGTTCAGCCCATTTTTAATTCTTTCTTCCCGCGGTATGGAAGCATGCGTCATAGTAGCCGGGTGATTGATTAGCGATTCTACACCACCCAGGCTTTCGGCCAGCGCAAAAACTTTAGTAGCTTTTAAAACTTTAGTAACCACTTCCATGCTTTCATCTTTTAATTCAAAGCTCATCATACCGCCAAAGTCGCGCATCTGCTTTCTGGCAATTTCATACCCTTTAAAATCTTCAAAACCGCACCAGTACACTTTTTTTATTTTATCATGCGCATTTAAATACTGCGCTATTTTTCTGCCGTTTTCACAATGCCTTTGCATGCGCACGTGCAGTGTTTTTATACCCCGCAATACCAAAAAACAATCCATTGGGCCGGGTACTGCGCCACAACTTTTTTGTATGAAAAATAATTGCTCGCGGAGTTCATCGCTGTTCATCATTAATGCTCCCATCACCACATCGCTGTGCCCGCCCAGGTACTTTGTTACGGAGTGCATCACAATGTCGGCGCCAAGATCAATAGGGTTTTGCAAATAGGGCGATGCAAAAGTATTATCTACACAAAGCAGCGCACCGGCTTGCTTTGCCACAGCGGCCACGGCTTCAATATCCGTTATGTTCATCAGCGGGTTAGTTGGTGTTTCAATCCAGATGAGCTTTGTGTTTCCGGTAACCGCATGCTGCACATTCTCAATTTGAGAAGTATCAGTATAAATAAATTTTATTCCATATGCTTCCCACACTTTTGAGAACAGACGATAAGTACCGCCATACATATCGTTGGCTGCAATCACTTCATCTCCCGGCTTTAGTAGTTTTATAAGGCTATCGGTTGCTGCCACACCGCTGCTGAACGCCAGGCCGTGCTTTGCATTTTCGAGCGCAGCAAAAGATTTTTCAAGAGCTGTGCGGGTGGGGTTTCCGGCGCGGCTGTAATCATAACCCTTGTGCTCATTGGGGCCATGCTGCACAAAGGTGGAAGTTTGAAAAATGGGCGTCATGATGGCGCCGGTTGAGGGATCGGGTTCCACACCGGCGTGTATAATTTTTGTATCTATTTTCATGATGGAATGTTGAATGGCAAATGTAGGCAATAACCTATGCCTGGTAAAATAACACTGGGCATCACCTATATTGGTTAACCTGTCTTAACATTCTTATCACATTTCGCCTGTAACATTTTTAACTGCTGACCGATTTAAGAAATATAAATATATCAATAACAATAAAACCGTCATTCGCCGATGCTTATAAAAAGGTTGCATAGCTGCTTGTTCTTTCGCCCTGCGGATAGTGCCGTTTACCGCTTTTTGCACTACTGTTCACCAAAAAGCTGTTGACCCGAGGCGCCTACGCACGCTACTTTTGTATCAGAAACAAAACAAAAAATAATAACTCTTAAAATTTAAAAAATGAAAAACTTAATCCTCTTAGCTGCACTGTTCCTTAGTATAAATGCATTTGCAGCAGACAACAACCCAACCGTAAGTGATAAGGTTTTAAAAACATTTAATCAACTGTTTGCCGATGCACAAGATGTGCGCTGGTCGAGCATTGGAAAGTACACAGAAGCTTCCTTTAAAAACGGAGATGTAAAAACCAGGGCCTTTCTTGACAAAAAAGGAGTGCTTGTAAAAACCATCCGTTACTATAACGAAGAAGGACTACCCTTTGATGTTCTATACAAAGTAAAAAAGGCCTATGCCCGTCATGACATTTGGGGTGTAGTTGAAGTATCTGACTGCAAAGCTACTTCTTACCGTATTACTTTAAAAGATCACAAAAACTGGTACCATGTAGATGTGGATGCCCAGGGAGATATAATGCTCTACAAAAAATATAAAAGGGCAGACGCTTAAATTGTAAATTTTCTCATGTAATAATCCGGAGGGAGCAGTCTTGCTCTCTCCCTTTTTTTATTCGTATGAGCAACATAGAAAAATCTTGCTCATACGAAGTATTCTTTTAATAGGTTACAGTTATTACCGGGCTGGTTTTGAAAGAACCATCCTTATCTACCTGTTTTATCTGTACGAAAATATATTTTGTGTTTACCACGACCGATTTGCTGTTTTTTTGGCAACTAATAAAAGCAATAAGTAAGAACGTGGTTATAAACAATAGCTTATTTCTTTTTCTGTTTGAATAACAAAACAAAAACGTTAGGGGTAAAAGAGAGATGGCCAGATAAGATGCGGATGTAAGGTCTAATTCAAAATTATAATTTAACGGAGAGTTGCTTATACCGCCAGCTGCTTTTGATGTTACCGTACCGACTTTATAAAAAGTTCTACCATTTTTGGAAACTTCAATTTCAAAATGGCTGTTGTTTGATTCATTAAGGGTTTCCCAATCAACCTGTAGCTTATTATTGTTTATAAATGCATGAATCACACCAAAACTCACAGGCATGGCGCTGTTGCAATCAACCAAAGCAAATGTATTGGAGTTGGTGGTGTTACCTACCCCAAGCTGCCCCCTATCATTTAAACCGGCTGCCCATAGGGAGCCGTCATTTTTTAATGCAAAAGTATGGTACGGACCTGCTGAAACTGACTTCCAGTCTGTAGCTGTACCTATGCGGGTAGGCACAAGCTTATTCACGTTGCTGCCATCGGCAAGTTGCCCGTACGAATTACTGCCCCAACCCCATAAACTCCCATCTGTTTTAATGGCAAAGCTGGCAGCTCCACCGGCAGAAATATAGAGCCAGTCATTATCTGTTCCAATTTGTTTTGGCAAACCGGCATATGAGCCGCCACTTGTTCCATCGCCCAACTGGCCTGTTAGGTTATTTCCCCAGGCCCAAAGGGTGCCGTTGTTCTTTAAAGCAAGCGTATGTTCAGAACCATGCGAGACCATTTTCCAATCATTGTCTGTTCCTATTTGTATAGGCGAGACCGCTGGTGCCCCAAAATAATACCCATTGCCCCATTGCCAGATGGTGCCATCGGTTTTTAAAGCAATGCCACTATGATTTCCAACCGAAACGGCTTTCCAATTGGTGTGACTATTTACAAGTGTGGGCGTATTATAATATACTGCACCCTGAATACCCACAGCATTATACCCATTATACCCCCAGGCCCACAGCGTACCATCGGTTTTTATAGCATGTGAAGAACCTTGACCTGCCGCTATGGTATCCCAATCTGTTTGAGTACCTATTCGGGTAGGTTGTGTCCGGTTGTCGTTTGTTCCATCGCCCAAGGCTCCCCAGCCATTATAACCCCAAGCCCACAGCTCCCCATTGTTTTTTAATGCCAAGGTGTGGTTTCCATTCACCGCTATCGCTTTCCAGTCTGTAGAAGTACTTATACTGACAGGTGAAGGCTTTTCTGTTGTTGTATTGTCTCCTACTTCTCCATTATCATTTTCGCCCCAGGCATATAATGTGCCGTCAGCTTTAATGCCCATGGAATGATTTGCGGAGCTTCCGGTGTAAATGTTTTGCCAGCATTGTGCAGGAAGCTTAGTGGCGCAAATAATAAAAAGTACCGTTGTTGTGAAAATTTTAATCATTGTAGAGGTTTGCTTTTATAAATAGCAAATTTATTCGGTAGAATGGCTTCTATTAATACCCTCCTGAGGGTATTTTCACTCTTCTCAGTTAGCTAATTGTTACAAATTGGCCTCAATTTGTTATTTAAATTTTCAAATATTTGGCAGTTTTTCTTCGATCGTATTTTTACCCTACTTTCGTACCAATGGCGTTAGCAGTACAAATACAGGAATTGAATTTCGCATATAAAAATCAACCTCCGCTTATTAAAGATTTACATTTAGAAGTGAAGCAGGGTGAACGCTTTGGCATATTCGGACCAAACGGGGCGGGCAAAACTACGCTCATGAGCCTGATGACCGGTTTGCTGCATTATGAGAGTGGATCTGTGAAGATTTTAGGAAAGGAAGTAAATACAGGTAAGAATGAAATTAATGCTATGACCGGGCTGGTGCCCCAGGATTTTTCTTTTTATGAAGAACTAAGCCCGGCTGAAAATATGGAATTTTTTGGCGCCTGGTACGGGCTTAATAAACTACAGATTAAACAAAAAACAACCGAACTGATGGCCGTTATGGGCCTCGCGGAGGTACAACATAAACCCGTAAAACATTTTTCAGGCGGCATGAAGCGCAGGGTAAACCTTGCCATTGGCGTTATGAACAACCCTGAAGTTTTATTTTTAGATGAACCCACTGTGGGTGTTGACGTGCACTCGCGCAATGCCATCATTGCTTTTTTAAAAAAAATCAATGAAGAAAACGGTACCACGCTTGTTTACACTTCACATCAATTAAAAGAAGCAGAAGACCTGTGCCAGGCTGTGGCAATGATTGATCAGGGACAAATTATAACGGAGGACAGTTTACAGAATCTTTTAACAAAACACAAACACAGCGGCCTTGAAGGTTTGTTTTTAGAACTCACTGGCCGCGATTACAGGGATTAATATTACGTGTTGCCTGCTGCTATCTGTTTTATGTTTCAGTATAATGCTTTTTGGCACAATTATTTGTGTACTTTGTGAAGAGTATTTTTAAAACCTTAAAATATAAACCATGAATAAGTTAATTACAGGTTTCGCATTAGGCTTAGTTGTTGGTATTTTATATGCGCCTGATAGCGGAAACACAACACGCAGAAGAATTTCTGATAAGGGCAATGATCTTAAAAACCAATTTGCCGATTTTATTGATAGCCTTGCAAGCAAGTTTGAAGATCAGGCTGATGAAGTGGAAGAATATGTACAATCAAAAACCGAAGAGATGAGACCCGAAGTTCTTTAGGTTTTAATCCATATATCTGGCAAAGGCCGCGTCAATACTGACGTGGTTTTTGCTTTTATAAACTGGCTGTTACTTATGCTTACTCACGCACTAAAAATAATGCGTTGGCAAACATCAGTTTGCCGTTTTCCCAAAAATTTCTGAACAAAACATTATCAGTAAAATATACCACAGAGCCGCGGCCCATATGCTGTACCCCAAAAACAAGCGCGTCTTGCAGGCGGGGCTTTAACTTATAGCCCACAAAACCTGACAGTTGGCTTTCCTTTTTAATCACACCCACGTTCCAGCCATCTTCTTTAATAAACTCGTAAAGATTAGTGTCCATTTTTAAAGAATAATAATGCTTGGGGTAACCAAACATTAAAGGATGTGTATTGTCCACATCCACTTTCAAAACAGAGCCGGGATTATTATCCTGCATCGGGTTGCGCATTCTGTCTTCATATACTTTTAAAGCGTTGTATGGATCACTGTTTTCAGCCGAATCTGGTTTATCATCAGTTTTTAATTTTACATTGCTCCATTTTTGTTTTGATAAAAACGCCGCGCCATTTTCAAAGGCAATCATTTTTCCGCCAGAGCGTACCCATGTTGCAAGTCTTTCGGTAAACACTTCGCCAAAAGAATAATATCCATCAGGAATAATGATTACATCAATTTGGTTCAGGCTTATCTTTTCAATTTGCTCTGCATCCACTAGCGTTACAGGGTAATCCAACTCCTGATTCATAAAATGCCAGATATCGCCTACCGATAGTGATGAAGTTTTGTGACCTGTGAGCAGAACAACTTTTGGAGCTTTCATTAAATACACCCGTGAGCTGCCAAAATCAAAACCTTTGTCAACCATGCCGGTACTCACAGGCACTACCTCAACGTTTCGCTCGCTGGCAGTGCTGTTTAAAATTTGTAGAAGATCGTGCCTGTTGTTGGCGTTTTTTAAAATGATAGCAGACCCTGCCGGGAAGGCCTGCGTGCCTACATGAAAAGGAGCTTCGGCATAACGTACTTTAATTCCCTGCTTTAAAAGTTGTGCCACCGCGCTGACTGATTGTACGCCTTGCCACCTGATGATGTATCCGTATGCATCTGTAAGCTGGTTGGGTACCGGTGGTGTGCTGAATCCTTTATTAATGATCTTAATATTTTTTGTGCTGGCATACGCTTGCACGCCATAAGCATAAGGTAAAGCCCAAGATGTAATGTCGTAAGTAATAGAGTCGGCAAGTTTTGGATTGGGATCAAACAGTACGCGCACCAGTGCACTTTTTGGTTGCGTACCGCTTACCACCACATCCTGGTCAGATATGGTATATGATGCATTCTTACCAGTATGATAATTGAACCCTAAACCACTACCAGCGCCGCGCCCGTATTCTATTTGATTGTTTTTAAAAAACTGAAGCAATGTATTGATGCGCTCCCTGTCTTCGGGCGTATATTTTATAATGTAGGACTTGTATAACCCCGAATGATCAGTTGCAAAATAATTTTGAAACTCGCTCAACAGTTTGGCTGCGTGTTGCGACGCTGTTTCAATAGTACTTAAAGAAGAAGTATAATGGTGTTCGGCGCGGTCTTTAAGCGTTAACGTATCACCATCTGCAGTAACAACAGCCAACCCAGCGCCAATACCTGCCTGCTCATAAGTCATACCTATACTGCCGTTGTAAGTAGGATAAGTATCTCCGTAAGAGGGATACAGCAGATCAAACCATTCGCCTGTAAAATACAGCCATCCCTTTTGGTCGAAATATTTAGCATGATTGCGCCCAATGGTTTTTTGAAATTCGCGCTGCCAGGATGTGATGGCTTCGTGGTAAGGTTCCGCCGCAGGCGCAAAATAGTAGGGGCTGTTGTAACCCTGTTCATGAAAATCAACGTGTATCTGCGGCAGCCACTGGTTGTATTGCTTGACACGCAACCGGCTTTCCAATTGGGTTTGCCATGCCCAATCGCGGTTTAAATCAAAATAATAATGATTGCTTCTGCCACCTGGCCAAGGTTCAGCATGTTCGCGCGCGTAGGGTGTGGCATCATGGTTTTTTCCCACAACAGAGGTATACCAGTTGATGTATCGTTCCCTGCCATCGGGGTTCAGGCAGGGATCAATAATGATGACGGTATTCTGCAGCCATTGTTTGGTTTGAGTGTTTGAAGGATCTACCAGCGCGTAAAGTGTTAACAATGCCGCTTCCGTTGAAGAGGTTTCGTTGCCATGCACATTATAACTGAGCCACACAATAGCTGGCGCAACGGTGTTTGGTAAACTGTTATCTTCACTTTGTTTAGCAAGTCGTAAATTGTTAAGCCTTATGTTTTCTAAATTGCTGATATGAGATGCGCTGGATATAAAAGCAAGGTACAACGGCCTGCCTTCAATGGTTTTTCCATATTGCTGCAACTTCACCATTTGCGGGGCCTTTTGCTCCACGTGTTTTAAATAAGCTACCACATCGTTGTGGCGTGTATGAGTGATGCCGATCTTATAACCTAAAAATTGTTCGGGAGATTGCGGCTGTGCAACCGCATTAATCATTAAAAGAAGAAATATAGCGGAAAGAAAAAACAGTTTTTTCAAGTTCAAGGTTTTTGTAAAAACTAAAGTAGTGTTTTTCAGAATGTTGTTGAAATAAAAATCCGGAGATGTACCCCGGAATTTATTTTATGGAAAGATGCTTTAAGATTAATCTCTCCTGCCCATAAAAATAGCAATGTATTGTAATAAAGTTGCCAACGCCGCAAGCGCTGCTACCACATAGGTAGTGGCCGCCCATTTTAAAGCATCCTTAGCGCCGGGAAATTCTCTTGAATTGGTAACATTGGTACGCTGTAACCAAGCCAAAGCTCTTTTACTTGCATCAAACTCTACCGGCAATGTAATTAATGAGAAGGCAACCGTAACTGCAAGCAGAATGATACCAATTAATAATAGTGTGCTGTTGCCTGATAAAAACATTACAAACCCAATCATCAGTACCCAGTTTACAATTGTAGAACTGAACTGAACAACCGGCACTAACCTGCTTCTAAGCTGAAGTGGGCCATAACCGGTTGCGTGTTGCACCGCGTGGCCACACTCGTGGGCGGCAACGGCCGCTGCAGCTACTGAACGGCCTTCATATACTTCCGGGCTAAGGTTCACGGTTTTTTTTGTAGGGTCGTAGTGATCTGAAAGGAAGCCCGGAGTTGATATTACCTGCACATTACCAACTCCGTTTTCACGAAGCATTTTTTCGGCTATTTCCTTACCGCTCATACCGTTAGACAAGCCAACTTTTTTATATTTATTGAATTTGGCTTTGAGAACCATGGAAACGATCATACTGATTCCCATGAATATGAATGAAAGAATAATTACTTCAGGAGGCATTATCATGTTTCTAATTATGTTTATTTATTAAATAATTGATTTTAAGTACGAAAATATACATCAAATCTAAAACCATTCCTAAAATAACGATAATTTAAGACTTTTTGTCATGTAGAAAACTTTTTGAATATTTTAATTTAGTATTTACAGATTGTATTTAATTGATTTTTATATAGATATAACTACATCATTCAAAATATTGTAATTTCTTAACCTAAATTCAAAAGAATTTCATTTTGGTGATTTCAGCCAGATTTGTATCTTAGTACCAGAATTTAATGGGTTAGTAAGTAAAAGGTCAGTCGCAAGATTGGCCTTTTTACTTTTAGCTAATTACAAATTAAATTGCAGATTACAAATTTCGGATTAATGATGCTTAATCCATATTGCATATTGTTTATTAATATTACTACGCTAAGTATTAAAAAAATTGATCTCCTCTATCACTTTGCATTTTGTATTCAGCCTATCTTTATTCAATGAGTAAAGTAAAAAAATCTTTCTTCTGCCAGAACTGTGGGTATGAAAGTGTGAAGTGGTTGGGACAGTGCCCCTCTTGCACACAATGGAACAGTTTCGTAGAAGAAGTGATTGATAAAGGCAGTGATAAAGAAAACTGGAACAATTATGCTACTGATCAAAAACGTGTGCATAAAATCATAGCCATTGCCGATGTAAAGAGCATGCATGAAAAACGCATCATCACACCAGATGCAGAGCTGAACAGGGTTTTAGGCGGTGGCATTGTGTTGGGAAGCTTAGTACTGGTTGCAGGTGAGCCAGGTATTGGTAAAAGCACTTTGTTTTTACAAAACGGATTACAGTTAAAAAATTTGCGCGTGCTTTATGTAAGTGGTGAAGAGAGTGAACAACAAATAAAAATGCGCGCAGATCGTCTTGGCAATGATGATGAAATGTTTCACAGCGATAACTTTTTTCTTCTTACGGAAACCACCACGCAAACCATTTTTCAAGAGATAAAAAAACTAAAACCGCACATTGTAATTGCAGACAGTGTGCAAACACTGCAATCAAATTTTATTGATGCAAGTGCGGGCAGCATCTCTCAAATAAAAGAATGCGCTGCAGAGTTTCAACGCTATGCAAAAGAAACCAATACACCCGTGTTTTTAATTGGCCACATTACAAAAGAAGGAGGTATTGCCGGTCCTAAAATTTTAGAACATATGGTTGATGTGGTGCTTCAGTTTGAAGGCGACCGCCACTATGCCTACCGGATTTTGCGCACGCTGAAAAACCGCTTTGGCAGCACCAGTGAGTTGGGCATATATGAAATGACCGACCGCGGCATGCGGGGCGTGGCCAATCCCAGCGAAATTTTGATTACTCAAAAGGATGAACCTTTGAGCGGAATAGCCATTGCTGCTTCCCTGGAGGGCGTAAGACCACTGCTTATAGAAATACAATCTCTTGTAACTCAGTCGGTTTACGGCACGCCACAGCGCACAGTAAGCGGGTTTGATCTGCGACGGCTGCAGTTACTGTTGGCCGTACTGGAAAAGCGGGGTGGTTTTCATTTTGGTGTTAAGGATGTGTTTCTAAACATTGCGGGGGGCATTAAAGTAGAAGATCCCAGTATTGACCTTGCGGTACTTTGTGCCTTATTGTCATCTTACGAGGATGTGCCTTTACCACAAAACATTTGTTTTGCCGGGGAAGTAGGCCTTAGCGGAGAAATACGCGCCGTGAATAAAATTGATCAGCGTATAGCCGAAGCCGAGAAGCTGGGCTTTGAAAAGATTATTGTTAGTAAATACAACCAGTCTTTAAAACAAAAAAGCAGATTTCAGATAGAAGTCGTTCCTGTTGGACGGGTTGAAGAAGTGTATGGAAAATTATTTTAGTACAGCGCAAAAGCTTCCATTCAATTAAATATTCAAACCGCCGCAGGCACTGATGGTTTGCCCTGTAATATACGATCCCATATCGCTGGCCAGGAACAATGCAACATTAGCAATATCCTCTCCTTTTGCAAACTTACCAAGTGGTATATCTGCAAGATACTTTGCCGCGCCATCACCTTCGTTCAGGTAATGCGTCATGTCTGTTTCTACAAAGCCCGGCGCTATGGCGTTGCATCGAATGTTGCGTGCTCCCAGTTCTTTTGCTATGCTTTTGGTAAAACCAATGATGCCTGCTTTACTGGCCGCGTAGCTTGCCTGTCCGGCGTTGCCCATCACACCAATCACAGAGCTCATATTAATAATACTGCCGCTACGCGCTTTCATCATCGGGCGGATGATTTGCTTGGTCATGTAAAAGACACTGTTCAGGTTAATATTTAAAACATCCTGCCACTGCTCTGGAGTAAGGCGCAGCAGTAAGTTATCTTTTGAGATACCGGCGTTGTTCACACAAATATCAATCCTACCAAACTCCTGCAGCACACTGTTTACAAAGGTTTCGCACTGGGCCATATCTCCTGCATTACTTTTATAAGCAACTACTTTTACGCCAAGGCCTGATAATTTTTCCTGTAATGCCGCCGCTCGCTCTGCGCTACTGTCGCTTATATAAGAAAAGGCCACGTTAGCGCCTTGCTCTGCAAATTTTGTGGCAATGGCCTCACCTATTCCTCTGGCTGCACCGGTTACAATAGCTACTTTATTATCAAGGAGTTTCATTTTTCTATCAATGGATTTGGTTAATTACAATATTAAACAAAATAAACCTATAGACGGTAAAAACCACTAATCTATGAACAAAATATATAGTTAGGCAAAGCAAAATTCCCTGCCACCATTTTAATTGATAAAAGCGGGTAAACGCTATATAACAATACGCTAATAAAGGAATATAAATCAGGTATGTGATCAACTCATCGTTAAACTGTGTATAACCGGTTAGCGATGCATAGAGCAAGAAAATCAACGGTAAAAGCAGAAAACCCCAAAGCAGAAATACAATATTGATCTCTGTTGAGATTACTAACTGGTCAAAAAATAATTTTCTTTTTTTAAACGTAAGCGGCCAGGTGAATAAAGCCGTGAGCGGTATAATGATCAATAATAATGGCTTTGAAACCTTGGATGATTTTTCGTCAAAGAGTTCAGCCAAATGCTCGCGGGTAAAGGCAGTGCTATTTATCTTTTGTTCTATTTTTAATGCCGCAAACTCGCCATACTGCCTTTTGGTATGCTGTTCCATGCTGATGTTCAGCCCGTCAAAAACAGGAAGAAGCAGATAAAGAATAACGAGCATTAAAAAGAATGACAGTGGTTTAAAGTACTTCTTTCTGATGCCATTGCTGTAATCGAATGATAGTTTACCCGGAGCGGTGAATATAGTTTTTAGTGTGGTAAAAAATTTACCTTCAAAATGCGTGATAAAGTGCAGGCCTTCTTCAAAAAAATGGGTAACATGCTTGTCCTTTTCGGTATATACCTTTTCGCCACAGTGATTGCAAAAATTTCCATCAAATGTTTTCCCGCAATTTTTACAATTTTGTTGTGGCATTATATTGGTTTTTCTACGCAAATAAAAGTATTTGTTCTTATTTATCTGCCCATATACACCATCAATATTTGCACATCGCTGGGGTTGATGCCTGAAATGCGGCTGGCCTGCCCTAAGGTGCGCGGCCTTATTTTGATCAGTTTTTCGCGCGCTTCATTGCCAAGAGAGGCAAGTTTGGAATAATCAAAACTTTCCGGAATTACATGATCTTCCATTTCTCCCATGCGGGCCACCAGCTCTCTTTCCTTTTGTATATAAGTGTCATACTTCACCTGAATGGATGCCTGCTCCACTTCTTCAGGTAAAAAACCAGCCATATGATCTTTAATAAAAGGAACAGCGTTGGCAAGGTCATCAAGCTCCACACCAGGCCTTAATAACAGTTTTTCAATTTTTTGTTTTTCAGTTATTGGCGATGATCCCATCTTTTTCAAAAAGTCATTGATCTCTGCAGGATGAATACTTTGTTCTTTTAAAAAAGATTTAATACGGGCTACCTTTTGGTTCTTTTCTAAAACCCTTTCTATACGTTCTTTGGAAGCTAACCCTATGCCATGGCTTACCGGCGTCAACCTCGCATCAGCATTGTCCTGCCTCAGTATAGTTCGGTATTCTGCACGTGACGTAAACATACGGTAAGGTTCTTCAGTGCCTTTGTTGATGAGGTCGTCAATTAAAACCCCAATATAGGCTTCACTTCTTTTTAATGTGAAAGGCTGTTTTTGCCATACATTCTGGTGAGCGTTTATCCCGGCAATCAACCCCTGACAGGCAGCTTCCTCATAGCCTGTGGTTCCATTTATTTGTCCGGCAAAGAATAAGTTACGTATTAACTTAGTTTCTAATGTGTTTTTGAGCTGTGTTGGTGGAAAATAATCATATTCAATTGCATAACCGGGCCTGAACAGGCGTGCATTTTCAAAACCAGGAACC
>JAFAFV010000125.1 GCA_023423285.1 Bacteroidota bacterium | reverse complement strand
CATATATTTTTTAACATTAAAGAGAATTTTGTTTGACAATGAGACTATCCTTATTAAAACACCTGCCGTTAATGATTATTTTTATTATCGGCGTATCTAACCTTTCATGGAATTTCAGCCACAAGTTGATCAGCGAAAAAGAAGCTGTAAGAGTTACTAAGAAAGAAGTAAAATCAACATCCACATCTTCACTGGCAGCTATTTATGACAGCCTGGGTCTTCATGACATGGG
Source organism: Bacteroidota bacterium (assembly GCA_023423285.1). GTDB lineage: Bacteria > Bacteroidota > Bacteroidia > Chitinophagales > Chitinophagaceae > Niabella. Next base: position 4,391 of record JAFAFV010000125.1, on the reverse strand, counting down.
TTTATCTGATAAAGCTTTTCAATATGCAATTCAGGGTTACGAAAAATTAAAAGCTGAAGGAAAATTAAAGAATACATCAGTGATCACAATTGTGGATTTTGACCAACCTTCTTACAAAAAAAGAATGTTTGTGATTGATATGGCTAATTACAAAGTTGTGTTCAATACATGGTCTGCACATGGCAAAAACACCGGACGCGAAACGGCTGAGCATTTCAGCAATACTCCTGAATCGCATAAAAGCAGCCTGGGTTTTTTTGTAACAAACAATACCTATTACGGCAGCAAAGGTTATTCCTTAAGGCTTACAGGGCTTGAACAGAATATCAACAGCAACGCACTGGCACGCGCAATTGTACTGCACGGTGCACCTTATGTAAGCCAGTCTTTCATAAATGCGCGTGGTTATATCGGGCGCAGCCACGGTTGCCCCGCTGTTCCCCAGGAGTTGAACAAACCTATTATTGATAAGATTAAAGATGGTTCGCTGATGTTCATTTATAACAAATCATATCAACCCTCGCAGCAGTTTCACCTTTCGTAAAATACCTTATTTAAATACTATTTAAAAAACCGGCTCGTACCGGTTTTTGTTGTGTTAGAAAAATTGAATTTTTAATTGGGCTGTTACTCTTTATGTAATGAAGTAGTCAGATTGATCGAAAGTTGATCAAATAAAGATCACCAACCTTTATGTGTTTATGCACATTTTTTAAACTTACCTTTTTATTTCCTTTTTCTTACTGTTTTTAGGTAAATTGCGCCCTTTCAAAATTTAAGAAAATATGAGCTTCGAAAACTACAGTGTTCCTTATGATGAAATTGACAACAGTTATTCAAAAAAGGTGGCGTATTTCTCCATGGAGTTTGCCATTCACCAGCCTTTAAAAATATACAGCGGTGGATTGGGCTTTTTGGCCGGTTCACATCTTCGCAGCGCTTACGAGCTAAAACAAAATTTAATTGGTATTGGCATACTTTGGAAATACGGTTATTACGATCAGGAGCGCAATCAGGATCAAACCCTTGATGTTGCATGGAATGAAAAAATTTACAGCTTTTTAGAAGATACGGGCATCAAATTTCAAATCACAGTACACGATCATCCTGTTTGGGTAAAAGCGATGTACCTGAATCCTGAAACATTTAAAACAGCTCCTTTATTTTTACTGACCACTGATCTGCCTGAGAACGATTATGTATCGCAAGCCATTACGCACCGCTTGTATGATGCTAACGTAGCGGCCAAAGTAGCAGCTTTTATTTTGCTGGGTGTAGGTGGCGCTAAGCTGATTGATATTTTAAATTATAATCCTGAAGTCTATCACCTGAACGAGGCACATGCTGTATCTGCAGCATTCTATCTGTATAAAAAATACAATAACAATATTGAAGAAGTACGCAAGCGCCTGGTATTTACAACGCACACACCTGAAGAAGCAGGCAATGAAAAGCATGAAATTTATTTATGCCATAAAATGAGCTATTTCTGCGGCCTGAGTGTGGATGAAGTAAAAGCGCTTACACAAAACTACGATGATCAGTTCAACCACTCGCTTGCGGCGTTAAGGTTTGCCAGGGTGGCTAACGGGGTATCGCAATTGCACGGAGAGGTTTCAAGAGACATGTGGGGTAAGTATGAAAACATTTGCGAGATAAAATCTATTACCAATGCGCAAAACTATTCTTACTGGGCAGATAAACAATTGTACAAATACAAAGAAGTTGGTGACAATTATTGGTTTGATGACAGAAAAAAATGGTTAAAGAAAAGAGCTTTTGAAATAGTGGCAGACCAAACCGGTAAGCTGTTTGATCCAAACGTGTTTACTATTGTATGGGCCAGAAGGTTTGCAGGATACAAGCGTGCAAACATGATTACTACAGACATAGAGAGGTTTAACAAACTGATGAATGACAGCAAATACCCGATACAGATTATTTGGGCGGGAAAGCCTTATCCCATGGATCATCCGGCCATCAGCGAGTTTAACAGCCTGGTGCACTTAAGTAAAAGCTTTAAGAATATGGCAGTGGTTATTGGCTATGAACTTACCTTGTCTAAAAGATTAAAACAGGCAGCAGATTTATGGCTCAATAATCCGCGCGTTCCCAGAGAGGCTTCGGGTACCAGCGGCATGACTGCTGCTATGAACGGGGCAGTGAATTTTTCAACAGATGATGGATGGATTCCAGAGTTCATCAATCACGGGCATAATGGATTTGTGATTCCAAAAGCAGATTACGAAAATATGTCGGTATATGACCAGGATGCGTATGATCTGGATAAATTATATGAAATTTTAACCGGAGAAATTCTGCCTTTGTATTACAAAGACTATGATACCTGGAGGCAAATCATTAAAAACGGGATGTCTGATGTCCGCTTCCGTTTTGAAAGCAATCGCATGGCGCATGAATACTATGAAAAATTATACAATGCTTAATAGACATAAATGATTTTGCAAAAGCCGGTTCAAGCCGGCTTTTTTATTGCGCAAATTCTGACGTAATCAACTCAATGGTTTTATCCATGTCAAAATAGCTAATCACTTTCTCTATCACTTCTTCCACAAGGGCATCAGGACAGGAAGCGCCGCTCGTAACCAATATTTTTACCGGGTGCTTTTCTGGCAAAAACATATTTGTTGCTATCTGTTCTTTTGTATGAAAATTATAATGCAGAATAGTATTCTTATTTAATATTTTATCTGCATTATTAATAAAATAAGTGGGTAGTTTGTTTTCGCATAATTCCACGAGGTGGGATGTGTTTGACGAATTATAACCGCCTACCACAATAGCAAGGTCTGCATCGGTGTTCAACATTTCAGATACAGAAGTTTGGTTGTCGTTCGTGGCATAGCAAAGCGTGTCGCGCGTATCAGCAAAGCGCTCGCTGATATTGCTGCTTTCAAGGTTGTACTTTTCAATCATCACCTGTTTCAGGTAATCGGCTATTGCCTGGGTATCGCTGGCCAACATGGTAGTTTGGTTTACCACACCTATGCGTTGCAGGTCGCGGGCAACGTCAAAACCTGCACTGTACTGGCCGGCAAATTCTATATAGAAATCATCGGCAGGCTTTTCGCCAGTGATGTATTTTGCCAGCTGCGCGGTTTGGCCCATGTCTTTCACCACTACAGCTGGTGAGTTGCTTGCTGCATGCGAAAAAGTAGCGCGCGTTTCTTCATGCCGGGGTTTACCATGTATAATAATTGTATAATTTTTTTTAGCAATAGCCTCACTGCGGTTCCAAACTTTTTCTACAAATGGGCAGGTGGTGTTATAGTTGGCAGTGGCAATGCCAATGTCTTTTAATTTTTTTTCAATCTCAAGTGTGGTGCCAAACGCAGGAATGAGCACAATATCATCACTGGTCAGTTCTTCAAACGGAACCAGTTGCTTGCCATGCGTGTCCTGTAAAAATTCAATGCCATGTGCTACCAGGTCTGCATTTACCTGTGGATTGTGTATCATTTCACTCAGCAAATAAATACGCTTGCCGGGATTTTCTTCTACGGTTCTGAAAGCAATTTCGATGGCGTTTTCTACACCATAACAAAAACCAAAATGGCGCGCCAGGTAAATTTGCACCGGGCCAAAATTCAGCAAAGTGGGAGAAAAGTCTTTTTTAAGCCTGTCAAGTTCTTTACGTTTTTTCTTGATTGCTGAAATAAGGGGGCTTCTGTAAAATACCGGTACGTTAAACTGCTTCATGCCTGCAAAGGTAACTATAATATAAAGTCGTTTTTGGCTAACGGTATCTCAAAACCAAAATTTGCCATTACTTTTACATTAGCGGTTATACCAATTATCAAAATGCTGCTATTTTTAAAGCCGGTTTTTAAATTTTTTAGTATGAAGAACTTTCTTTGTTTTCTGACAATGTTTATTACTATGACCATTTCTGCACAATTAAAATACCCGCTAACGGAAAAGAAGCTGGTTGTGGATGATTATTTTGGTACCAAAGTAGAAGACCCATACCGATGGCTGGAAGATGATAATGCTTCCGATACAAAGGCCTGGGTGATAGAACAAAACAAGGTTACCAACGCCTACCTTTCATCCATTCCTTATCGCGATAAAATAAAAGAGCGCCTGGAACAATTGTGGAATTTTCCACGCTTTGGTACACCATTTAAAAAAGGAGCATATTATTATTTTTATAAAAATGATGGCCTTCAAAACCAGAGTATCTTATACCGGGTAAAAAATTTAAACGATGAGCCAGAAGTTTTTATTGACCCTAATACATTAAGCGCAGATGGCATTGCTGCACTGGGCAGTGTATCATTTTCAAAATCTGGTAAAAGAGTGGCTTATTCAGTGTCGAAAGCCGGCAGCGACTGGTCTGAAATATTTGTAATGAATGCTGAAACAAAAGA
>JAFAFV010000142.1 GCA_023423285.1 Bacteroidota bacterium | reverse complement strand
CCAATAAAATATCTATTAATTTGGCAAAAACAAAACTTAGATACCGGTAGTATTGCAGGGTTATCCACACCCGCAAGCGAAACATTAAATCAAATTGAAGCGAAGCGGGTAGTGGATAACCCGTCTAAAAAAAACAACACAAATCCTCTAATTTTGAATTGACCGAAAATAAGGTACGCTTACACTTTAACTTCATTGTCATACCGCAGTTAACTGGTTGACAAGGTCTTCAGTTCCTTATCAACTTATAAACCTTTCAACTGTTCAAACTTTCAACCTGAGACTTCCTCCCCCTTCCACTCATGTTTCCACCGGCGGTGGCTCCACAGCCACATGGATGGGTTGTTGCTAATTACATTTTCAAGATAGCGTACAAATTGTTCTGTAAGCTCCAGTTCTGCTTTAGCAGCAGGTTCTGTTTCTGCTACTGAAAATGTGATATGATAATAACCTCGTTTTGGTCTGGTAATATATCCAAACAAAATTGTAGTATCGTTTTTAATCGCATTTTTAGCAGGCCCTGTTGTAAAAGCCGTCTTGCGGTTAAAGAAGGTGTGCCAGGTTACATTGTTCATCCTTGCCGGGCTTTGATCTGCAATGAGTCCAAGGCAATAGCGCTTGCCCCGGAAAGGCAAAAACTCTTTGGCCATATGATGAGCGCTTAGCATTTTTGTGCCGCTGCGTTCCCGCATTTCCTGAAACAATCTGTTGAGTGCCTTATTGCTTATCGGCATGTACACTCCCAGCAATTGGTAGCGGATGTTTTTTTGCAAAACGAAATTGCCCCACTCCCAGTTAAAATTATGGCCCATGTGTAGTTGAACAGCCCTGTTGGTATCGTAAAATGAATCAACCACCTCCCAGTTTCCGGTTAATCGTTTTTTAAAAAAACTATCAGGCGCCGAAAGCAGCTTGATGGTTTCAAGCATCGAATCAATAAACCTGCGATAAAAATCTTTTGCAATACGCGTGCGCTCTTGTTCTGTTTTTTCAGGAAAAGCGATCAGCAGGTTTTGCATCACTACTTTTTTACGATAACCGATGAGATAATATACCAGCACATAAAAGAAGTCTGAAACCACATAGATCAGCCTTAACGGGAGTAGTGAAAAAAGATATAATATGGAATATAAGATGTAGTACATATTTTGGGATCAGGTGTTACGGTTTCACCTTCTAAACAAGACGGTAACCATTTACAATTTTACAGTACGATGTTTTGTATTAGCGCACTTTTTTCAGGGTAATCTGTGTTGAAGTTCAAACCGCGGCTTTCCTGGCGAAACATAGCGCCTTTAATGATGAGATAACCGATCGTGATGAGGTTGCGCAGTTCCAGCAATTGCGGCGAAACTTTTGCCTTACGGTAAAGTTCCTCGGTTTCTTCCCACAGCATATCAATACGGCGTGCTGCACGTTGCAGCCTGTAGTTATTTCGTACAATGCCCACATAATCGCTCATAGACTGGCGCAACTCTTTTAAGCTTTGCGTGATCACGATCATTTCTTTTGGATCGCTGGTGCCTTTTGCGTTCCACTCTGGTATTTTAGGGAATTGATCCCATGGATTTCCCTGGCTTTTTTCCACCTTTTCAGAAACGTGAATGAAACAGCGGTGTGCAAACACCATGGCTTCCAGCAGCGAATTGCTGGCCAGTCTGTTAGCGCCATGCAGGCCGGTGCTGGCGCATTCGCCCACGGCGTATAAATTGCTGATGGAAGTGCAGCCCCATTCATCTACTTTAATACCGCCGCAATTGTAATGTGCGGCAGGCGCCACGGGTATCATATCTTTTGTTATATCTATGCCAATGCTTTTACATTTTTCATAAATGTTGGGAAAGTGACCGGTAAACTGTTCCAGCCCAAAATGGCGGCAATCCAGCCACACATGCTCGGTACCGGATACCTTCATTTCATTGTCAATGGCCCTGGCCACAATATCGCGGGGGGCAAGATCTTTACGCTCATCATAGCGCTCCATAAATGCTTCACCTTTTTTATTACGCAAAATGCCGCCATCGCCTCGAACGGCTTCGGTAATTAAAAAGGCTTGTCCCACCAGCCCCGGCTCGTATAATGCTGTGGGGTGAAATTGGATAAACTCCATATTCTCGATTCTTCCTTTGGCACGGTACACCATGCTGATGCCGTCTCCGGTGGCAATACCGGGGTTGGTAGTGGTGCGGTACACCTGTCCGTTGCCGCCGGTAGCCAGGTATGTATGATTGGAAAGAATGGTTTCAATTTCATTTGTTTCAAGGTTGAGCGCGTACACGCCATAGCAGCGGGTATCAGGCGTGGCCTTGCTTACCAGGTAGCCCAGATGGTGTTGGGTAATGATGTCAATCACAAAGCAGTGCTTAACAATTTCTATGTTGGGGGTATTATATACTGATTCCAGCAACGCCCTTTCCATTTCCCAGCCGGTAATGTCTTTATGATGAAGGATGCGAAATTCGCTGTGACCACCTTCTTTACCCAGTTTGTAACCGCCGCCTTCGCTCTTGTCAAAATTAGTTCCCAGTAAAATCAGTTCTTCAATCCTGTCCGGGCCTTCCGTCACTACTATTTCAACAATTTTTTCATTGCAAAGGCCGTCGCCGGAAATCAGCGTATCTTTTATGTGTTTTTCAAAACTATCTTTTTCGCGGTCATACACCACGGCTACACCACCCTGCGCGTATTTAGTATTCGTTTCATCAGCAGAAGATTTTGTTAGTACCAGAACTTTTTTATCGGGAAATTTATTGGCCATTTTATAGGCATAAGTAAGCCCTGCAATGCCGGTGCCAATCACTAAAAAATCTACTTGTTGCATAAAGATTGTTTAAATAGAGAGGAGCAAATTTATCAGATATTATTTAAATGTTGTGTAATACCCTTATGTCTTTAACAAGCTTGTTGTTTTATGGTATGTTTTTTGGAAATGCTACGGGATAGTTTACTTTTTTTGATCTCCAAATCAATCAATATGGCAAAAGCATCCAGGGCCCCCGCCAAAAAAGGCGCTCCTAAAAAAGCAGCATTAAAAAAGGCAGCAGCAAAAAAAACTACGGACAAAAAATCGCCTTCAAAAAAAACAGCCGTGAAAAAAGCCGCGGTAAAGAAGGTGGCACCAAAGAAAGCGGCTTCTAAAAAAGCAGCGGTAAAAAAAGTGGCACCAAAGAAGGCTGCTAAAAAAGAGTCGCTTCAAAAAGCGTCATCAAAGGCTAAGGCAACAAAAAAAATACCCGCTAAAAAAGAGCCCATTATTCCGGCACCCGTTATGCAGCCATCTGAGTTGACCGAAACAGCCGAATTGAATGAGCACAATGAAACTGGTACAGATACGTCTGCACCGGTTCCACAAAAGTTAGCGCATGCTCCCAATCCTTACAAAGAAGAAACGCCTCTGCCTCAGGGAAAATTATCGCATAAACCTGTTGGTAAAAGAAATACTATGTTTAACTAAACATAAAAAAGTCCCGCTTTTTTGCGGGACTGAATAATTTTTTTAGAATGATTCATCATCTGCACTGGGGCCATAGCTGGGTGGCACTGGTATGTCATTCAGCCGGTAATAAACGCCCAGTTGCGCCCGGTGGTGCGTAGCCTGGTTCAGGGAGTGGCGGATGGCTTCATACTTTGTCCACGATGCTATTTCCTGTCCGTTGTACTTTAAAGCCCATCTTGGCTGTAATTGTTCTACCGTAACACTTTCCAGCACTTCTTTACTTTTCTTATAATTGTCATCAAGAAATTTTAAAAGGTCTTCCTTGGTTTCAACTTTCGGGCGCTCTGGGGCATTTGCAAAATCAACTTCATCAGTGTGTATCATAAACCCGGGCCAGCCAAATACTTCGCCTACGTGTACGGCCAACGGCAGCATGGACATACTTTTTTCGTGCGGCTTGTAATCGTTTTTATCTTCAGGATATCTTTCAAAAAATTTTCTTGTGATCTGATATTCCTGTTCTAATTCTTTTCTTAATTCGTTTAGTAGTTGCATAAATCAAATTTTATAGTGTGAATTTATAGGAACTAAAATTAAACAATAAGTCACAAAACCGTGGTGATATAAGATGAACTTTTGGTAAATCTTAAGGTTTCTTTGTTTGTACAATATATCTGGCTAATCCCATTACCAGCAGGTATTGTGCAGCAATATAAGTAGTCATGATCAGCCAGCCGCCCATTAAAAGCGGGCGGTGAAATTTATTTATGGCAAGTACCGAATCTGACAGTACAAAAAATACAGCGCCGGTAAGGATGTAACGCGCTGTTTTATTGTCTTCCATATCGTAAAGCAGCATGGCTACCAGCAGCATAAAACTGATAACAAGGCCATAAATTAGCACGGGTATTTTCATTTGGCCCAGGCCGGGCATTAATATGCTGATAATAAAGAAATAGTAAATAGCTACCAGCACGGCCCATTGCCACCTGCCTTCAACGTTTTCAGTAATTTTTATAATGTGAAAACTAATGATGTAAAATACATGTGCAATTAAAAATGCGGCAAGACCGTAGAGGAAGAATTTTTCATTTTGACCAAACATCAAAAGCGTATCGCCAGCCACTGAAAATGTAAGTGCAAGGGCAGCGGGTATTTTTATTCGCGAAGCAATATTTTTTGTAGTAATAATAAAATAAAGCAACAAGGTGGTTACAAGCAATGGCTTAGAAATAAGCATAATGATATTGCTTTGTAATGCCATGCCGGTAAAATAAACCAGCACAACCGCTGCAAAAAAGCGGAGAAGAAATTTGCTGTTCAAGATCGTTGATTTCTACGCAATATACGGCCTTAAGGCTCTATCCAGGCATCGTATTCTTGCAAAAGGCTGATCAGTTCATCCACAGCAATGTCGCTGTCAATATTTCGCTTTACAATTTCTTTGCCTTTATAAAGCGTGATCTTACCGGGGCCGCTGCCTACATATCCAAAATCAGCGTCGGCCATTTCGCCGGGCCCATTAACAATACAACCCATAATAGCAATTTTTACACCCTTTAAATGATTGGTGACGGAGCGAATCTTTTGCGTGGTTTCCTGCAAATCAAATAAAGTGCGGCCGCATGAAGGACAACTGATGTATTCCGTTTTTGAAATACGTGTACGCGTAGCCTGAAGAATGCTGAAAGCCGTGTTGTTGAGAAAAGCGGCCACACGTCCTCCGGCAGCAGGCGCAGCGTAGGTTCTGCCGCTTGTCTGCAATCCCCAAGACTCAAAGGCATCATAACTGCTTTGCGTCATGCCCAGGCAAATGCCATCACCATAGCCATCTAAAAACAAAGCGCCGGTTTCGGTGGCGTAATGGATGAGGTGTTCATCGGCAGTTTGCCAGTTGCTATCTGTGATAAATACAATAGGATGATGAATGTTTTTTTCCTGCAACGCTATACACATACGGCGCACAGATTGCATGGCATTTTTGTTGGTACTGCTCAGGCACAGCACCACATTGGTTTTATCTTTTAATGCATCTATCAGTTCGTGATCTTTACTGTGCCGGCTATAACAATCCACCATTACAAAGTTTAGCAAGGAATGCACCTTTGTTTCGGTAATAAAATGCTCCAGGCAATAAATAGGGAATGTTTGTGCTTTTTGATTTTGCAACCATTGCTGGTGCGGCATAATCACTTTCAGCATACCCGGCAGCTCAAAACCAATGGTTTGATTGTTTAAATAAACATAATCGGCCGCGGCATCGGCAATATGCCATTTATCCAGTGCTTCATCGTAGCTGTAACCAATACTTTGCAGGCTTTGCGGTGAAAGGTTGCCCGCTTTGCTCAAATCTGAGATTACCACTGGCACATGTCCTGTGCCTATGTTGGTAACAGGTTGCGTGCTGTATTTAGTGTATTGGAAGGGGTTGTATTTTGTGGTTAACAGGTTGAACCGTTGAACCGATGATATGGGCTCCACTTCCTTGTCAACTTGTAAACTTGTCAACTTGTCCACTTCCGCATACCTCTTCACAATATCCCGGCACACGGGTATCTCAAGCTCGGGATCTTCTGTAAGCGAAACACGAATGGTATCGCCAATGCCATCTTCCAGCAGCGTACCAATGCCTACTGCCGATTTGATGCGTCCTTCTTCTCCGTCGCCGGCTTCGGTAACGCCTAAATGCAGCGGATAGATTTCACCAAATTCATCGTGCATGGTTTTGATCAGCAGCCTGTATGCCTGCACCATTACCTGCGGGTTACTGGCTTTCATGCTTAAAATGATCTGGTGATAATTTTCATAGCGGCAAATGCGTAAAAACTCCATGGCACTTTCTACCATTCCCATAGGCGTATCGCCGTAGCGGCTCATAATACGATCGCTAAGGCTGCCATGATTGGTGCCAATACGCATGGCGGTGCCGTACTCTTTACAGATTTTTATTAGCGGCGTAAACCGCTCTCTGATCCTTTCAATTTCTTCCAGATATTCAGCGTCCGTATATTCGATCTGTTCAAACTTCTTCTTGTCAACATAATTACCCGGGTTCACGCGTACTTTTTCAATAATGCGGGCAGCAATTTCAGCGGCATTAGGTGTAAAATGAATATCAGCGATAAGCGGCACATCGTACCCGCTTTTTTTCAGTTCGTTTTTTATATTCAACAGGTTTTCTGCATCTTTCTTTGAGGGCGCTGTAATGCGCACCAACTCTGCGCCGGCTTCAATACAACGGATGGTTTGTGCTACGGTGGCAGCAGTATCCATGGTATCGGTGGTGGTCATGGTTTGTATGCGAATGGGATGGTTGTTGCCGATTATCAGGCCGCCAACCTTAACCTCTCTCGTTAACAACCTTTTATAGTGCGTAAGCGATTCTGCAAATAATTCCATGCGGCAAAGATACAATTTAGGCCCGAGGGCGGAGGCTGCGCGTTTCGGCATATCAATTGTAATAGGTGTTAAAATACTTTTTATGCCTGAAGGACCCAGCATTGTGATACTGAAAGAAGCCGTACGAAAATTTAAACGAAAAAAAATACAGCAGGCAAAGGGCAATGGTAAAATAGATATGGATGCACTAACGGGGAAAAGCATTGTGGAGTTTAAAAGCTGGGGCAAGCAGTTTTTTATTATGATGAAGGGCGCTGTTGTAAGAATTCATTTTCTTTTATGGGGATCTTATAGTATTGATGAAGTCACGCGACCCGACAAGAGTATTCGCCTGCATTTAAAGTTTACCAATGGCGACCTGTATTTTTATACCTGCTCGGTAAAAATGGTGGATGAAGCATTTTTAAACGCTATTGATTGGCGCGCTGATGTGATGAGTGATGAATGGAGCGCCACAGCTGCGGTAAAAAAGTTAAAGGCGCAGCCTGAAATGCTTGCCTGCGATGCGCTGCTGGATCAGCAAATTTTCTCCGGGGTAGGCAACATTATAAAAAATGAAGTATTGTTTCGTATTGGCGTGCACCCGCTGAGTGAAGTGGGAAAAATGCCTGCTAAAAAACTGAAACAACTGGTTGATGAAGCCCGCAATTATTCATTTGATTTTTATAAATGGAAAAAAGAATTTGTTTTAAGAAAGAACTGGTTGATGCACACCAAAAAAGTCTGCCCCACTTGCGCGGGTCTGGTCAGTTTACAGCATCTGGGCAAAACCAACCGGCGCAGTTTTTATTGTGAACATTGCCAGCAACGGTATTAAACTTCTTCAATTTTTCTGATGATTTTGGCTGGATTACCCGCGGCAAAACTGTCAGCAGGAACGTCTTTTGTAACCACGCTGCCTGCGCCAATTACGCAGCGGTCGCCAATGGTTACGCCAGGCAAAATGGTCACATTGCCTCCTACCCACACATTGTTGCCAATAGTGATGGGTTTGCCATATTCCATTAAAGTGGCGCGCTGTTGCGCATCCATAGGGTGCAGGGCTGTATAGATCTGAACGGATGGGCCAAACATGCAATTATCACCAATGGTAACCGGGCATACATCAAGCACCACGCAATTGTAGTTAAAATAAACATTTTTGCCAGCCAGTATATTGTACCCGTAATCGCAATAAAACGGCGGCTCTATCCAGAGGTTGCCACCATGGTTAGGAATGAGTTCATTCAATAAAGAAGTTCTGCGACTCTCATCCTCAGCATAAGAGTTATTGAATTGTTGCTGTGTCAAACGCAACTTTGTCCTTTCGGCTTTCAGTTCAGCATCTGAGGCCAGGTAAGGTTTACCGGCAATCATTTTTTCTTTTTCCGTCATAGTATTTTTCTATTATTGATCAAATACTGTGCATGGTTTTCAGGTACATATCCATAACTGCATGAGCATAGGTTTGTTGTGTAAAATTTTTCACGTGCTCTAAGCCTTTTTCACGCATAGTTGTTACAAGATGCTCATCGCTATATACCTTTTTCAGCGCTTCGGCTATTTCATCCGCGCTTTCAGGGTTTATGTATAAAGCTGCATCGCCACCTGCCTCGGGCAGGCAAGACGTATTTGAAGTAATCACCGGTACACCACTGGCCAGCCCTTCTGCCACGGGTATTCCAAAGCCTTCGTAAAAAGAGGGATAGATCATGGCTTTCGACATTTGATAAATAGCGGGCATATCTTCTGCAGTAATAAATGGGCTGTTGCCGGCAGCGGCTAATGCATCTGAAAGAAAAATAACACTTTGCTCCAGTTTGTGTTCTGTAAGGTATACTTTCACTTTTTCTTTATAGGCTTTGCCATTGCCAATTACTACTAAGGGCGTATTCATCTCGTTTTTGATCAGGTTGATGGCTTTGCAAATATTCAGTAGATTTTTTCGCTCAATGATGGTGCCTACGTGCAGGAAATACTCTGCTGGTAGATTGTATTTTTTTCTTACCAGTGCTTTTTGTTGTGCAGTTGCTATCCTGTCAAAAGCAGGATCATAACTTTGATGGATGACATCAATTTTTTCCGGATCCACGCTGTAAATATCAACAATATGTTTTTTGGTTTCATGGCTTATGGCGAGTATGCGGGTACTGTATGTGCAGGCATAGCGTGTTTTAGCCCGGTATATCTTTAAGTCAATGGGCTTAAAATTATCAGGGTATATTTCCGGGAACATATCATGTATGGTAACGATAGAGGCCGCACCCGTTTTACCAATGCCTACCGGTATCTCATGGCTAAGGCCGTGGTACAGTTGGATGCCCAGTTTTTGTACATCATTTATAACCCAGCGGCTGCGCCAGGCACCTTTTAAAAATTTATGAATGGTTTTCTGCGGCTGAATTTCATGTACTTGACGGGCTGGGGGCTCGTATAGGTTTCCTGGTAGGGGATTGAACAAATAATACTCATGTTCGGGAAAGTATTGCGTAAGAAGATCGAGCAGGACTCTGCTGTACACACCCAGTCCAGTGCTGTTGTGAAACGCCCGCTTTGCATCAAAACCAATATTCATAACAGACAAAGATAAACGGATTTGAATTTCGGGGATTGGAGTTCGAAAGAGTGCTGAAGATGTATGTTACTGGAGTTTAAAGACACTTTATTTCAAAACAAAAATCCTTTTGTTTCTTATCTTTGAAACCTTTAAACAGTAAGTATGCAGGATTTGATTAACGCGGCTTGGGCCGACAGAGAACTATTGAAAGACAAAAAGTACAGCGATGCCGTGCATGCGGTAATTGAACACCTTGACAAAGGCCGTCTGCGTGTGGCCGAACAAAAAGGTTCTAAGTGGAAGGTGAATGAATGGGTGAAAGAGGCCATCCTGATGTATTTTGCCATACAGCCTATGAAGAAATGGGATGTGGAACCTTTTGAGTTTTACGACAAAATGCTGCTAAAAAAAGATTATGAAGCACAGGGCGTTCGTGCAGTGCCTCATGCAGTGGCGCGCTATGGTTCTTTTTTAGGCAGAAATGTAATACTGATGCCCTCTTATGTAAATATCGGCGCTTATGTGGGCGAAGGCACCATGGTAGATACCTGGGCAACAGTAGGCAGTTGCGCCCAAATAGGGAAAGGCGTGCACCTGAGTGGTGGGGTTGGTATTGGCGGTGTGCTGGAGCCTCTGCAGGCAAGCCCGGTAATTATTGAAGATGGTTGTTTTTTGGGCAGCCGCAGCATTGTTGTGGAAGGCGTAATTATAGAAAAAGAAGCAGTGCTGGGTGCCAACGTAGTACTTACAAAAAGCACCCGTATTATTGATGTAAGCAATTCAGTAGCTATTGAAAGCAAGGGCCGCATTCCGGCACGCAGCGTGGTAATACCTGGCAGTTATCCAAAAAAATTTCCGGCAGGAGAGTATCATGTAAATTGTGCACTTATTATTGGCAAACGCAAAGCCAGTACAGACCTCAAGACCAGTTTAAATGATGCGCTGCGGGAATTTAATGTGGCGGTGTAGGGAGTAGTTGATAGTTAAAAGTTGTTGGCCTAAGTGAGGAGTTGATAATACCAATTAATAATTCGTATTTACCGTGAAAGCACTTGTATATAAATCTACCGGTATCTGGTACGTTGTAAAAGACGAGCAGGGCAATTTGCACAATGCCCGCATTAAAGGTGTGCTTAAGATAGATGACATTACCAGCACCAACCCCATCGCTGTGGGCGATGAGGTGGAAATAGAAATTGAGGATGAAAATGAAACAACGGCTGTTATCACCAACATCCTGCCTCGCCGCAATTACATCAACCGGCAATCACCCCGGCTGAAATACCAGCAGCATATTATTGCTGCCAATCTCGATCAGTCTTTGCTGGTAGCCACGTTAAGAGACCCGCGCACTTCCCAGGGCTTTATTGATCGCTTTTTGGTAGTATGCGAAATGTATCATGTGCCTGCCATTATCGTATTTAATAAAACCGATCTTTTTAAAAAGAAAGATGCAGAAAAATTTGCTGCCATATCCGAAATGTATCAAACGATTGGCTATGTAGTGCACCCCATGAGTGTTCAGGAAAATAAAGGTGTGGAAGAGATGAAAGAAATTTTAAAATATAAAACCACGCTTATCTCCGGCCACAGCGGCGTGGGTAAATCTTCTTTTATTAATGTGCTGATGCCTCAACTGAATTTAAAAACACAGGATTTAAGCGGGTGGAGCGGCAAAGGACAACACACCACCACTTTTGCTACCATGTACGATCTACCCTCAGGAGGTAAGATCATTGATACACCGGGCATTCGTGAACTGGCCATAACAGGCCTTGAGAAAGAGGAGCTTTCTCATTATTTTCCTGAAATGCGTGATCGGCTACACCAGTGCCAGTATAATAACTGCGTACATATTAATGAGCCCAACTGTGCTGTGAAACAGGCCGTTCGTGACGGTGAAATTTTTGAAAACAGGTATGTAAGTTATTTCAATATTCTTGATACGCTGGGTGAAGATATTCCCAAATATTAACGTTTCAATACAATTCTTCTATACTTAAATATCTTTCCCCGGTATCGTAGTTTACGGTTAAAATTGTGGCGCCGACAGGTATTTCCGGTAATTTTTTTGCAACAGCTGCCACGGCCGCTCCTGTAGAAATTCCTGCAAAAATACCTTCTTCCTTTGCCAGGCGTTTGGCATATTCAAAAGACTCATCTCTGCCTACCTGAATGGAACCGTCTAATGCCGTCACATTTAAAATAGATGGAATAAAGCCTGCACCAAGTCCCTGCAACGGGTGCGGCCCGGGTGCGCCGCCACTAATCACGGGTGATAATTCAGGCTCTACAGCATACACTTTTAGTTGCGGAAATTTTTCTTTAAGCACTTCTGCCATGGCTGTAATATGCCCACCGGTTCCTACGCCGGTTATGATGTAATCGAGCCCGTCAGAAAAATCGGCCAGTACTTCGGCAGCAGTGGTTTTGCGGTGGATTTCAGTATTGGCTTGGTTACTGAACTGCTGCGGTACCCATGCGTCAGGTTTGGATGCGGCCAGCTCATTGGCTTTCTCTATCGCGCCCTTCATGCCTTTTTCGCGGGGCGTTAATACAAACTCTGCTCCATAAGCGCTCATTATCTTACGTCGTTCTACACTCATGCTTTCGGGCATTACCAGTATAAGCTTATAACCTTTAACGGCCGCTACCAATGCCAGCCCAATGCCGGTATTGCCGCTAGTAGGCTCAATAATCACAGAGCCTTCTTTCAAAAGACCTTTTTGCTCGGCATCTTCTATCATAGCCAGTGCAATCCGGTCTTTAATACTGCCAGCGGGGTTGGCTTTTTCCAGTTTAATCCATACTTCATGGGTATCGCCAAAAATTCGGTTCAGTTTTACATGTGGGGTGTTGCCAATGGTTTGCAGAATGTTTGTAACTTTCATGATAATTTCTTTTTAATATTTAGATTTGAAACATCTTTTGGATTTAGATAACAAAATTCAGCGGTATTTCGCTTTCAGGAATATTGTCTTTAACGGTAATTTCACTTTTGTGGTATATCAGCGAACTGGAAGGCACGCTGGCCGTAAGCCACACGTTTCCTCCAATAATACTATCGCGGCCTACCACGGTATTGCCTCCCAAAATGGTGGCGTTGGCATAAATAATCACATTGTCTTCAATAGTAGGGTGGCGCTTTACTTCTGACAATTCTTTTGCCACGCTAAGCGCGCCTAGTGTTACGCCCTGGTAAATCTTTACGTTATTGCCAATAATAGTGGTTTCGCCAATTACAATGCCAGTGCCATGGTCAATAAAAAAGGGATGCCCTATTTGCGCGCCGGGGTGAATGTCAATACCAGTTTTGCTATGTGCGTATTCTGAGAACAGCCGCGGCAGAATGGGAATATTGTACTGAAACAACTGGTGCGAAAACCTGTAAATAGCCGTAGCATAAAATCCCGGGTAAGCAACCAGAACTTCTTCCAGCGATTCGGATGCGGGATCAAAATGCAGAATGGATTCGGCATCTTTAATAAGTTGCCTGTAAATTTCCGGTATCACCGAAAAAAAATTTTCGGCAATAGTTACTGCACTTTCTTTTTCAGGCAATACATTTTGCAGTAGCGCTGTAAACCGGCGTTTCAGGGTATTAAAATCATTTAAAAATTGTGATTCAGTTTTTTCCCTTGCGTTATTTGGAAAGAAAAGCAGTTCAAACAACTCATCTATGAAAGCACTTGAAGCCTTTTTGTTGGGAAAGCCTAAAAAGCACCTGGAGTTATGATCATACAATTTTTGAATAAAAGTTTCCTGCATCAGTCTAATAGCTTAGTCGTCAAATATAGGAAGTTTATACCGGCAGCTATCAACCGGTAGCAAACATTTTTTGCAGTTTACTCAGGCTGCTAACAATAGGTTTTACGCCCGGCTGCGATGCAATAGGCCGCAATGCTTCGGCCAGAAAATCCAGGTGCTCAAGATCGCTTAGCTTGTTGCCTTGGTGGCCAATATAACTCCAGGTTGATTTTATGGATTCAGATACTTTTTCATAGCCATAACCGCTTTTGCCCAGCAAAAGATAGCAAAGTTCCATATTGCTTTTATCATTCATTTGCCAATAATCCATATCGTCGGTCGTATTTTTTTGGTAAGCTTCTTCAAGCATATTCAAAGCCTCGGCTTTGGATGGCAGCTTGTAACAATAGTCTGATTTTTTGGTTCCGTTCTTTTGCAGGTCTTCGCCCCATTTTCTCTTTCCTGCCAGTATCAAAACGCGCTCCAGCGTCAGCCAGTTGGTAAGACTGTAATTGTGGTACCTGGCTGAACGTGTGTAATATGCTGCCCTGTAAAAATGGGCGGCTGCCATCAGGTCTGCCCACTTTTCTTCGCCGGTTTTAAACTGCGACAGGCGTTTATAAGTGCTGCCCAAAATGCTCAGCCTTTCGGCTGTGGCACCAAACTGTTGCAATACCATTAAGTCTGCAATCACTTTTTCCATGGCTTTTATGTAGTCTTTCAGCGCGCTGTCTTTTTTTGCAGAATCAGATGTTTTGCCATTGCTTTTATTTTGCCCCAGCCATTGCCTTAAATACAGCTTTGCCCTGGCATTACAATATTTCTCTGTAGCGGCCAGAGAAAACGAAGCATCCTCCTGTTGCATGAGGTACTGAAACTTTTGAACAGCGGCTTCATAATCACCCAAAGCGCTGTAAAGCATGGCTTCCAGCTCAGTGATTTTTGAGTTACGGATATCAGCCCTGTTCACCTCCATTTCAATCTGCTTCAACAGTTGAATGGTGCTATCGGTTTCGTATGAGCCAGTATCAATTTTGCTGAAAAGATTGGTAAGTTCAATTTCAGCTTCTTCAGGAATGACAAATGAAAATTTTTGTGTTTTGGCTGCCGATGCCGTATCGAGTGTATAAAACGGATCGCCGTAACATTGGTAGGCACCCCAGGTATTGGTGCGGGTTTTATACAGGTTGTATACTTTTTCTCTGGCTGCTTTTACCGCCTGCCCGAATTGATAATTTAGAAACATTTTATTGTAAAATTCTTCGGAGAATGCCAGGGCTGCTTCATCATCAACCGCCCATCCCGAAACGATGACTGCTTTTACGCCGATTTGTATCAACTGCGTGCCGATGTTGGCGGCTAGTTTATAACGGCTTTTATAAAACTCTTCTGCTATGGTATCGGTTTTGCCAAGGAAACAACAGTTTACAAAAACCAGCTCCGGAACCTCAGACATTTGGCTCACTTCAAAAGTGGTTAAAAACGCATTATTACCTATCAGCATTCCCGACGGTTTTGACGCATCGGTATTAAAAACTCCATGACCTGCGAGGTGTACAATTTTGTAACTTTTGCTGAACATGGCAATTAATATTTCTGCGGCAGAGCCATTAATACTTTGTGTTACCTGATAGCTGTGTGTTTTAAAACGTTCTGCTACCTGCTCGCCTTCGGCCCGTGCGCCTGGTAATTGTGTGCAGTATCCTTTCAGGTCTGGATCGGCAATTACGAGCGCGTTATTTTCAATAACAGAGTTGATGTTGATCCGGTAATCAGTTGTGGCTAGTTGGCGAATCATTCCTGCGTTTACGCACAATGGTTTTGTATTTTCCAGCCCGTCCTGCAAAAGCTCCCAGGGGTAAGCGGCAGCTTCTTCATCTAAAATCCAGTTGATGTTATTCTGTCTTTTTACCTGGCTTTTAAAATCGGTGGGTATCAGCAGTTCAAAAATGGTTTTAGCAAGTTCGGGGCTCCATTTGTTGTCAGTTGACATTTCCTCAAGTAACTGCACTACTGTTTCGTTATTAGACCCCAGAAACCGCACTTCTTCCCGGGCAGCATCTGTAGAAATGCTTACCCGCAGCCCCTGGCGTGCTTTGTGATCGCCGTCGTCGGAGCCTGCGTTTCTAACATTGATCCTTGTCCACCACTCTGAGGTATTGTCTACCGGAAGTCTCTCCCGCAATCCCGGTAATTTTTTGATACTGTAATTTATCCACTGAATATTCAACCCGAGCGTATCACTTTTTTCTATGGATTTGATGGCGTGAACGCAGCTTAAAGCCCTGTCTTTGTACAGTTCTATAAATTCTACTACTTCCACCAACTTAGCTGTTTCGCCGTAAATTCTGCTGATCTTGCTGTTAGCGCTTTGTATGGCCTGAAGAATGGCTACAATAGAACTTTCAATGGTAAGGCCGCCATATCCCGACCCGATAACTAAGGGTGAAATGCCAATGGCTGTTCCTTCAGCTTTTTTATCCTTGCTGTCAATAGCTGTATTGTATTCTGAAAGATAATTGGAAATTCCCTGCTCGATGGTGCGCATCACCTGGTAAGATGTCAGTTCGCCCTGGCGGCCAAGTCCCGCAATGAGGGCTCCCTTAAATTTACTGTTATCCTTTCGCAAAAATATCTTACTGCTGCCAATCGAGCCGGGATAAAGGCCTAATTTATGCCGCCGCGAAAGTTCTCCGTTCAGGTTCCAGTCTATTGATTTTTCAGCCGAAATAATCCCATCATTGTAAAAATGGCCTGCCAGTACAGGATACGTGGCGTAACGCAAATCGCCATTACTTACCGATACTTTTAAGGTGGTTTGCTGCGGTCCGAACAGCAGGTCATCGTCGCTAATGCCCAAAATGGTTTTTTCTACACCGTCGGGTGAAAGGTCAAAGTCGTAAGTGTCTGTTTTTCTAAACACTCTTTCAGTTGCTCTCACAGACGGGCGTTTTTTAGGGAAAAGTGCCGTGCTTCCTTTTGATAAAATCTCTTTTAAGCCTGCAAACATCACCGGCTTGCTGGAAAGCGGCCCGTGGCTGACATCCACAAAATAAACATTGTCTTTTTGCGAAATTTTTTGCGGAATGCTCATGTCCCAGGTGCAGCTTTGATCCCCTTCCCCGGTACTAAGCAGCACCAGTTCTTTTCCCCTGATGGTATCGTCAATGCGGTAACCACAGGGTGTGTCTTTGTCGCGCCCTGCTATATACACAGCATTTCCGTAATCAAATTCAGGTTGGTTCACCGTTTCTAGAACCTGTTTCCGGTAAGCGGTAAACTGATCCAGCAATGCTTTTGTAGGAACAGGCCAGTTGTTGTCGCCAAAAGCATCAGCAATTTTTTGCCAGGTTTCATGCAGTCCAAAATCATTGCCGGGCGTATCAGTCAGTGGCAACAAAGAGTGAATGCCCTGCAACTGACTGAAGATGCGCAGCAGTTCTTTTTTGGTATGAATAAGATCAATCTTTGCCAGTTTTTTGATCATATCATCTTCTCCCAGAAGCACGTTCAGTATTCTGTAAGAGCCGCCGAGCGGCGAACCTAAAAATACCATTTGAAAGCCGGGCACATTTTTAAGCGTGTTCCATTTCTCCGGATGAAAAACCATGAAGTCGCGCACCAGCACACCACCCATAGAGTGGCCAATGATCTTAATTGGCACTTCCAGTTTGATAAGTTCTGATATTTTTTCTGAAAACTTTTTAGTTGTTTCCTTCAGCGGCATCCTCCAGTCAAACGGGAAAAGCAATACATCATAAGCATCGGAAAAATATTTTGCCAGATCGCCATAAGAGGTTTTAATCAGCGATGTGGCTGCTACGTCGGTTTTATCGCTACTAATGCGGCTGAGGCCACCGCTAAGGAAGCTGAGGTAATTGATCCAAACCAAATCTCCTTTTTGCGTAAGGTTAGAACCCATGATGCCGGGTATGATGATGAGCACGGGCTTTTTGCCTGAAATGTGCTGGCTGAATACCTGTCCGCCATCCAGTTTGAGTACGGCATTGCGCTCGGCAGCACCCACCATGCCACGGGTGTGATATTTAAAATCGCTGATGTGTGCGCTGGTATCAGCCTGCAGGGCCCGGAGAATGGCCTTATTTGTTTTTTCATTTTTAAAATAATGAAAATGGTCCACGGTATCGCCTTCATCCAGCAGGTATTGAAGACGGTCTTTACGTTTGGAGCCATCATACATGGATGCGGTATCCACCACCAGATCGTTATCTTTTAAATAAAACAGTCTGCCGGCCAGTATTACAATGCCTTTGGGATTTAGTCGGGCCTTGCAGTTGCCTGCAATGGCCACCACATCGGTTTTAATTGACATGTCGCTGGACTGGTTGTTCAGCATATTGATGAACGGCGAATCAGGCCGCATGGCCTCCACGCCGGGTAAAACATCTACTTCATTTTTTTGATCAATCACCGCAATCAGCAGTTGTTTCATGGCGCTGTAAACCGGGTTGGCAGCCGCGCCGGTAACCAGCCCGATAAGGTTCAGGCTGATGTTGAAAAAATGATCGAGTCGTTTTGAAAGGATGGTGGTACCGTTGGTGGGACAGGCTACCCTGATGAATTTTTCTACTTTGAAATTTTTGATCTTAAAAGTGTCGTTCAGCGCTTTTACCTTTTCCACGTCATCAGTTCTATTTTCTTTTTGCAGATAGGCAATTTCTTTATCAGAAAAACCGATGCTTCCTGGCATATCACCGTCAAAACGGCTGATAATTTCACCTACTAAACCGCCGCGTGAATGGGTAATGATGTGTAGCCTGGCATTAGGTGGCAATTGTTGCATCAGGTCAAGCGCGTTGCTAAGCGGGCTTTGCATAAGAGTGGCGTGTTGGTATCCTAAAATATTATTACCATAGGCCTGTGTTAGATAAGCCCATAGCGGCGTGCCAAAAATTTCACCAAAGGAGCCTTCTGTTGAGGAGTTGGTGCCGTGTATAAAAAGCAATATGGGTTTTGAAGGATCGGTTTTCTTTAGTGGCTCCAATTGAAAGCGGGCATTAATACTGACCAGTCCGTTAAAGCCTGCTTTTTGCTTTTCTTCCAGTTTGGCGGCCAGCGCTGCAACAGATTCTTCGGCGAGTTTTCGGGTAAAAATGTTAACGATCTTCAGGGCCACATCGCCTATAATGCCGCGTTGGCTATCGTGCATACCCAGCGTGGCGGGCAATTCAAAACTTCCGCTGCCTTCACGGGTTTGAAGGTAACTGCCGGGGTAAAATTCTTCCAGCGTATCGGGTGGGCACAGCCATTCAGTGCCATCTGTAAATTGTAACTGAATAATTTTTTCTTTATTCAATTCCACCGTGTGGGCAACAGATAGCCCCCTCATACTACCTGATACAACAATGCTTTTTTCAATGATAAGGTCTTCAAATTCGTTTTGAACTTCGGCATTGTCCTGCAACTGGCCATTAATTACAATCTTATTGATGTACATAAAAGTATTTTTAAAAAACAGTGGAACGCGTTTTGCCGAAATGTGAGAAAGAAGTTTTTCCAGATATTCTGATGTTTAGCGCCGGTCTCTGTTCAAAACTAAGTACTTGCAGTAATAAATGGCATACCTATTTTGAGGGATAAAAATTATATTGTTTGGTCTAATCGTAAGTTTAAGAAAATGTTTTTTTAAGAATAGGAATGGCCAAAAGCTTAAATGAAGTAAATATTACGTATCAATTTTTTTTCTTTTAGCAGCGGTTAATTGCACCTTATTAGAGTTTATTTCAAATAAGAATAAACTTAATTTTTGACATCACAACGGTCAAACAAGAATTACAATAATATAATCAAGCATACACAGAAGGATATTGAATATTCAATTACCCAAAGTAATACCGGTTAATGATTTACAACGATTATTCTTTTAAACGCAAAAAGCTCGTAGTTAAGCAAATAGGCGAATATATAATTAACCGACGTTTTGTTGAATTGTGGCATGTTGATAAAATCGCTTTTAAACTATCTTCATTTACAGTTTGCTCGGTTTCTTATATGCATTAGTACATTTCCCGCTATTTTTATGAATACATTATCGGCTTTCTGTTTTTTGATAGTGGTGAACAGGGTAATATATTTTTTGGTTTATTTACGATACTTTTGTCACTAATGACCGGTGAAAACAATATTGACTTATTGTCGCTTATCAGAAAATCTGACTACAACGCCTTCAACACCTTGTACGAGCAGGAGTGGAGAAGCCTGTACGTATATGCTGTTCAAAAAACAGGCAATAAGGATGATTCAGCCGATTTGGTTCAAAACGTATTTACTGATTTATGGGATTACAGAAAAAAAATTCCTGATATTAGTGTTTCAACGATATTTTATCTCAGAGGTATTCTCGTTAATAAAATTGCACGATATTTCAGGACCAATGGCTTATCTCAAAAACACCACGAAAACTTCAGCGCCTATCTTAGCATGTCAATGGCATTCGCAACCGATAACTTATCCGACAAGGAAATTGAGGCTCAGCAAATAGCGAGATTCGAATTTATTAGCAATGCAATAGATGAACTTCCTGAAAAAATGAGGAATATCTTTGTTTTAAGTTGCACTCGTGATTACTCTGTGGCCGAAATTGCCGGGATTTTTGATATTTCCTGCCAAACAGTAAAAAACCAGGTGAGCAATGCCCTCGCCCGTATTCGTGCCGCATCGCGCGAGTATGAGTTAGCCGGCGCAGAATTATCTGTTATAGCCGGAATTGTCTTTAGCAAAGGCATTTTTTAATTTTCCACTTTTCTTACAATTTTTATAAACCTGAATGAAGTGTAAAAAAACTTCAATAATCCATAGTACTTATTTCTTTTAATGGAACTATTATAATAACCAATGGCTGAAAAATGGGCGTTTTTGATTTTTTTAAAACTTTTAACCAGAAATCATCTGATGATAAGGACGTTTTGGGTAACTGGTTCGATCAGTTAGATGTGAGCAATGGCAAAGTGTTTGAATCAGTAGAAGAGGAATATGAAACTAAAAATCGTATTAAAATCGGTATTGACCGATATATTTCAGAAAAAAAACAGTCCTTATTTTATTCTTTAAAGACTATTTACAAAGTTGCAGCGGTATTCATTTTTTTTATTTTGGTTGCTGCAATTATATTTTATAGAAATAGTTCCGTAGATCAGCAATCAGCCTCAATTACAATTATGCCTGGTACCAGTAAGGCTATGATTACTTTTGCCAATGGCGAAAGACTTAATATAATTGGTGAACAGCAGGCTGCTGCATTAGCTAAGGTTGGGATAATTATGTCTAAATCTGGCGAAGGTAAATTATTGTGCCAGTTTAAAAATACTGCTGCAGAAAAGGGAAGCTACACCATTGAAACACCTATCGGTGGTGAATTTCAATTATCTCTGGCCGATGGTTCGCGAATTTGGATGAATGCGGGGTCTTCGGTTAGTTTCTCTCAAAATTTTATTGCTCCGCAACGCAAGGTAAAGGCAAAGGGAGAGGTATATTTTGAAGTGGCTAAAATGAATGACGCTACATTTATTGTACAGACTGGTCCGCAGATGATTGAAGTATTAGGGACACATTTCTTGGTAAACACTAATAACGATAATTCTCTTATAAAAACCACCTTGCTTGAGGGGAGCATCAGGCTTACAAATGGATCAGCAACAAAAGAGTTAAAACCCGGCCAGGTTTCTAAAGTTACAAAAGGAAATAACGATATAGAAATCTTATCTAAAATAGAAGCTAAAAAAACGATTGCATGGAAAGAAGGGTATTTCAGCTTTTCTAATACTGATTTTAAAACAGCAGAAGAACAAATTGAAAAATGGTATAACGTGGAATTTATATATAATAAAACTCCCGACTATCTTTTTTATGGTGAAATTTCAAGAAAGGCAAGCATACAGGATGTATTGACAATGATGGAAATGGTAGGCCACATAAAGTTTAAAATAGACGGAAGAAAAATATATGTGAAAGAGTAAAACCGGAAGTGTTGGCGCACTCCCGGCGTGTGAAGGTTCATTAAATAATCGGTCAAAACTATTATCAAAACCTGACAAAGCAAAATTATGAATTTTGGATGTTACAACGGAAGATTGCTTTCTACGGCAGCCTTCGCTGCGCCACTTCTTAAACGTTATTCAAAGATTTTTCTTATTATGAGATTAATTATACTATTAATAGTAGTTGCTTGCTTGCAATCATCGGCAACTGTTTATTCGCAGGGTATTACCATTAAAGCAAATAACGAGCCTTTCAAACAGGTTATGCAGAATATCAGCAGGCAAAGCGGGTATTCAGTATTTACTGATGCAAGGATTTTAGACAAGGCCATAAATGTGACTTTGCATGTAGACAAAGCTGGTTTAGACGAAGTTCTTACAAAAGTGTTTGCGCATCAGCCCCTGGCGTACAGTATTGTTAATAAAACAATCGTCATCAGGGAAAGTGGTCGTATAACACTTTACCCGGTGAAAGGAGTAGTTTTAAATGAAAATGGCGAACCGATTGCCGGTGCGTCTGTTTTTGTTAAAGGCAGGCAAGGGGGTACAACCACTACCAATTTGGGTGAGTTTAGCTTGGATGTACAATCAGCGAGCGATAGTATCGTGATTACGCACGTTGGCTATGTAACCCAAGTAGTGAGCGCCTCGGTTTCAGGGCAGCTAATCGTGGTGTTGCGGCCGGATGTGGAACGCCAGGGCCTAGATGAGATAGTAATAATCGGGTATGGTACAGTAAACAGGAAAGATTTGACAGGTGCAGTGTCATCACCGAGAATGGATGATATTAATGAAGTGCCGGTCGTACGTGTAGACCAGATGTTGCAAGGGCGTATTGCAGGAGCTGAAATTGTTTCTACAACAGGAGAACCGGGGGCTAATACATCGATAAGGATTAGAGGTACCCGTTCCATTTCGGCAAATAATGAGCCTTTATTCGTTGTGGACGGGGTAATGGACGCTATAACAGATCTGAATGACATTTCTCCAGCCGATATTTTGTCAATTGACGTTCTTAAAGACGTCTCTTCAACTGCTATTTATGGCTCAAGGGGAAGCAATGGGGTAATTATTATAACTACAAAATCTGGAAGAGAAAGCGGCAAAACCAATTTTACACTTCGCTCAGAGCTGGGATACGCTGAACTTCCGCGTTTCCTGGATTTGATGAACGCCAGTGAGTTTGCCCAATTACAAAACGATTGGTTTTATATTTCTAATATTAACAATGAAACAAGACCTATTGAGGATTATTATTTCCCTGATCCGCTTTCTTTCGGAGAAGGTACCAACTGGACAGATGTGATCACCAGAAGAGCGCCCTACACTAATTTACTTCTTTCAGGGTCAGGCGGAACCAAAACCTCAAAATACTATTTCTCAGGAAACTACAATAACACTCAGGGTATCATTATGAATAGTGGATTACAACGGTATCAAACCAGGCTTAACCTTGATAAATCTTTGGGTAAGCGGGTGAATGTAGGATTCAAATTAAACTATTCCTACATTAACCAGGAACTAAATACAGCGGATGTGGGCGATGTTAATTATTGGTATCGCCACACTTTGTTTCTCAATCCAATGATCGCTCCTTATAAAGAAGACGGCAGTTTTGAAGATTGGAATAACCTGCAATATGAAGGTACAATATTCGATTCTCCCCTTGCTATGGCAGAGCTAATGAAACGGAATTTGCAAAGGAAAACGTTAAACCTGATTGGATACATTGAAGTGGAGCCGGTAAACAATTTAAAAATCCGATCGCACGTTTCGTTTTACGATTATAACCGCTTTTCAGACTACTATTATCCGGGCAGTTTGCCTACGCGTGCGAATAGAGGCAGTGGCGGGTATGCCTATAAAGCAGCATTAAAAAACAATAATATTCTTAATGAGAATACAATAACGTACAAGAAAACCTGGAATAAACTACACAATTTCGAAGGGTTATATGGGTTTACTTATCAGCAGTTTTGGAATAATAATATGACAGTAAGCGGTGAAGGTTATTTTATTGATGAAATGGAAACTCACAACATGGGCGCCATTCCTTCCAAGGAAACTATAAGCCTCAGTTCCTATTTACAGGAACAGGTTAAGGTTTCAAATTTTGCTCGTTTCAACTATAATTTTAACAGGAAATATTATATAACAACAACTCTAAGGGCCGACGCTTCTTCTAATTTCTCAGCAGATAATAAATGGGGGTATTTCCCTTCAGCAGCGTTCAGGTGGAGTGTTATAAACGAAGAATTCATGAAAGGGCAGAGCACGGTTAGTGATCTCGCTTTCAGAATAAGTGCAGGTGTGGCCGGAAACGATGCCATCCCGATCTACCAATCGCTTTCAGCAATGGAAACTTCAACTTCAGGCTATATTTTTGGCGGAGCCATACCCGTGTCGTATTTCCCTTCCCGAATTGAAAATAACAGGCTGACATGGGAAAAAACGAGTTCTTTAAATTTTGGGATTGATTTCGGCTTTCTAAAAAATCGAATCAGAGGCTCTTTTGAATATTACACTGCGGTTACTAAAGATCTGTTGCTTACACTTCAGTATCCCACACATACTGGTTATCCAAGCAGGTTGGCTAACATTGGGGGAACAAAAAATAATGGGATTGAAATGACTTTGGAAACCAAAAACATTGTAAGGCCTAATTTTAGTTGGAGCAGCACTGTAACTGTTGCCCGCAATAAACAAGTGGTGACGGATATAGGAGGTTTTGAGCGGGTTCAGGCCTATACCACCACGCACGCATCATTCTATCCAATGTATGCCTATCAGCAAGGCTATCCTTTAAATGCCCTGTGGGGAATGGTGTATGCAGGCACTTGGAAATCGCAGGCGGAAATTAATGCTAATGAAACAACTAAACAATATGCTTCGGCATCTACCGCATATTATTCGCCCGGCCGTCAGCGATATATTGATCAAAACCAAGATGGTGTGCTTGATTATGATGATATGGTCTATTTGGGAAATGCTGATCCAGATGTATATGGCGGCTTGCAAAATAACTTTGATATTTATGGTTTAAACATCTCGTTCTTTTTTAATTATTCTGTGGGAGGACGCATGTATAACCCTGCGGAGTTATTTATGGGCACAGGGTCAAGGTTTACCAATCAGTATAAATATATGGTTAATGCGTGGCACCCGGTAAGAAATCCTAATTCAGATTATCCAAGGGCCAATTCAAAAGACCAGATACCAAATGACAGGTTTGTACACGATGCTTCCTTTGTACGGCTAAAGAATGTTTCACTCTCTTACCAGTTTGACCTACAAAAACTTACAGCCGGTAAGCTAAATACCTTAACCTTATTTGGAAGCGGCAACAATCTTTTTCTATGGAAAAAATATAACGGATTTGATCCGGAAGTTTCATCAGTTGCTGAAGGCGCAACAATTCGGCGTATGGATAACGGAGCTTACCCTGCCAGCCGCACAGTAATTTTTGGTGCCCAGTTAAATTTTTAAATCTATTAAATTAATATAATTATGCTGCGTTTGATAAATATCCTATTCGTTTATTTTTTGGTAATTTGTTTTGTTTCCTGTAGCAAGTTACTTGAAGAGGCTCCAAAGAGTTTTGTTAATAAAGATCAGTTTTTTAATAATGAGGCGCAATGTATAGCAGCGTTGAACGGATGTTATACAGAAATGAATACAATTTTCACCCACAATCTTCTTAAAGTGGTTGAGGGTGCCAGTGACTTGGCATTCTGGCTTATTGATGACGATGATGCCAATTATGCGATTTCTCCGGCTAACGCAGGAGCGGGTTCTATTATGTGGACAAGTGCCTATCGCGGTGTAATGGTTTGTAATGCAACTATTGCAGGAATTCAAGGCTCACCTCTGGAAGCCACAAGAAAAAAATCTCTTGTGGCTGAAGCTGTTACTTTGCGCGCACTATACTACTACGTGCTAACCAATATGTTTGGTGACGTACCTTTTTTTACAAAAGAGATTGCCAACTTTGATAACCTCGAGGAAATAGCTCAATTAGGCAGAATGAGTGCTTTGGAAACACGCGAATACCTGATGGCAGAACTTGAAGAGTACGCACCAGCTTTGCCTCAGCAAAGGCCCAGCCAGATAACAGATAACCGGGTCTCTGCGCCTCTCGCATATATACTTATTGGAAAAATGGCAATGTGGAATAAGGACTATCAGAGAGCTTTAACAGCACTACAAAAAATAATGGGCATTTATGGGAGTCTGCAAAATTATCCCTTACAAGACACGTATTTCAGGTACAAAAATACAAATGAGTCCATACTCGAAGTTCAGTTTGCATGGTCAGCTACTGGCATCAGAAAAACCACAATGGTTTCGGCCATTTGTATGCCTCCCCGTGCTTCAAATACCATGATTTATGATGGGGTAAGTGTTCCAGAATTGGGCGACAAGTCTACTCCTTCAACATCACTTACGCCGTCTGATTATGTCATTGATGTATATGACAAATACCCTACCGATCCGCGGGTAAAGATTTCTCTGGCAAGGGATTATGAGGGTATATGGTTCCGCCGCCCTTCTGCGAATAATTTTATGGGCAAACCTTGGATGGGGCCGAAATTCTGGTGTCCGCAAATGGATGCGAGGCTGGATGGGAATAATCAAAAAGTGTTTCGCTATGCTGATGCGCTTTTAATGGCAGCAGAATGTTATGATAAGTTAAACAACCCGGGAGAAGCAATACGTTATATTAATATGACAAAAATAAGAGCCAATATTCCTTTATTGGAAGAATACCCGGGAAAGGAAGCATTTTTTAACGAATTGAGAGATGAACGTGCCAGAGAACTGATGGGAGAATATGGTAGAAGGTGGGATCTTGTAAGATGGGGTATTTTTTACGATGCTATCAAAGAAACCACTGCAAAAGAAAATCCAAGAATTGAAGCGAATTTAAGACCTTACCACGAGTACTATCCCATACCGGATGACGAAGTGTATAAATCGAAGGGACGGCTTACCAATGACGCTTATAGAAATTGAGAAAATAAATTTAACCGCTGAAAAATAAATAAATATGAAGTCTGTTTACAAAATTGAAACAACGTTTATCATTTGTTTACTAAGTTTCCTTTGTTTACTCAATATTGCAGGTTGCAGAAAAGATAGAGATATATCATTTGAGCCACCTGTAGCTGTTAACCATGCCATCGTCCAGGTTGCTGATACTGCCGGAAATACCCGAATTCTCGTTTATGCTAAAGAAGGTTGGAAAGCATCTATTCTGGAAAATGATGTTAATTGGGCCAGGATTGTGCAGGGAAGCGGTAATGGCCAGGGAGAATTTTTCGTTGAGTTTGACTCTAACGTTGGCAACCTGCCCCGGCTTACCAAAATACTTGTTGAAGGGGGAAATAAAAAAGATACAATTATTCTGCAGCAAAGAGGTATTTCCACAACAATAGATATAAAGGATTCCGCACTCATTGCCATTGCAGCAGGTGGCAGAATGAAAACAGGCATTGTACTTAATATGCCACTTGATTTAATTACAGTAGATATAAAATATGATAACGGTGTAAGCGAAGGCTGGGTACATGAAATCGATATTGAAGATATGACGAGCCTCGTGTTTAAGTTAGACAGGACGAACTCTGAAACGATTCGATCTGCTGTGATAAAATTCACCTACCTTGACGCTTTAGGAAAACTTAATCAGGACTCGCTCATTGTAAGGCAGCGACCACGTGCTGGCAATGATAGTGATGAGGCAGAACTGCGTGATATAAGTTATGTAAAAACCGTACTGCCCGCCGGAACTATTACGGAAAATATTTATATTGAGGGTGTAGTGATTAGTGAAAAGGGGAACCCCAATCTCGCAACGAACCTTAATACCTCCGCCGCAATTGTAAGCCCTCGGGAAAATCAGGTTTCTTTTTATGTACAAGACCACGAAGGGCGTTTTGGCGGCATTTTATTTAAGTCAAAAGCACCGGGAGAGAACATTCTTGACAGGAACGAAAGGGTAAAAATCTGGCTGAAAGGCGCAACGCTTAACAAATACACTAACCCCACACGCATTGTGATAGAGAATTTAGATACAGACTATGTGTTGGAAAAGAATGAAAGTGATCCGGTAATGCCTAAAGAGCTTTACATGAAAGACCTGACGGATAATGATATCTACACATTGGTAAAATTAAAAGATGTGGAGATTGCAATTTCTAATGGAGCTTTCTCAAATATTCATGAAGGATACAGGGCCAGAACCTCTGTTTATCCTAATTGTATCAGAGATGTCAATAGGAACAATATGTACATGCTCATTAATCATGATGTTCCTTATCGGCGGGACGGGAATGGAGTTCCCCGTGGAAGCGGCACTATTACAGGCATACTGGTACACGACCACATATTGCGTTATGGTGGCAATATCGGACGCTATTCAATAAGGCCTCAAAACAGGGCTGACATTGCTTTGGCAGAAAGCCGCGATAACGGTTTTACACGTGTTATAGCAGAATGGAGTGAATATAAAACAGGGACATCAGATCCTTTATCTCCTGACATTGGACATGAATATAAAGCTAAAATGTCTCATTCATCCAGGACCATTGGGTCCGGGCCTGACTTTAACGGGCTTACCACAGCCGGTTCGGGTCTTATTAATACCGGGGGGTTTAGCGTGGCTGCATGGTGGAATGCAACAGCCGGCCATGGTGAGAGTTGGATTTTTGAACTCTCTACACTTGGCCTCACAAAACCACTCTCTATGCAACTTGAAGGTGATGTGATAGTTGGTGGCCCACGCAATCATGTATTGGAATGGGCTGAAAGCCTGAGCGCCGCTACATGGAATCTTATTGGTGAATATACATTGCAAGACTATGTGAGGGCCGGTAACGAAACTCTTTACACACAGGTGCCCGGGCATAAAGTAGTGGATTTTGCATTGCCTAATGAACTTTTGAACAAAGAAATGATCTACATCCGCGCAAGGGTAAAAAACAACGAAGCAGGAACAAATACCTCTGACACCGGAGGAACGATCCTCGCTTCAGCGGCAAGTAGGCTCGGGCATGTATCCATTAAAGAAAATAAGTAAAGAATAAACAGTATACTTTATAGCTCTTCCCCGTCGAATACGGGAGCGGTGCCGTATAATAAATAGATGCGGAACCTCCTGTTAGCGGTTTAGCGTCTGATAGAAGAACTACAAAAACACTCAAAATGAACAAGAAAATCTTTTCTGTATTAATAATTGTTTCTATTCTTCCTTTTGCCCACGTTGCTTTAGCTCAAAAAAAAATAAAAAGTACTACAACACTGGATATTATGTCCTTTAATATCAGAATGAATTATAAAGATGATGGCGCAAATAACTGGCAATTTCGAAGAGAGTATATGACTGATTTGATCAGGTGGCACGAACCCGATCTGTTGGGCGTACAGGAGGCTCACTTCCCGCAATATATTGATATGAAATCATTACTTCCGGAATATAAGGCATTTGGCCCCTCGGAAGGTAGGCAGGGGGCAGAGTCAGTAGCTGTATTTTACCTGAAATCAAGAATGGTACTTATTGATTCAGGAACCTTCTGGCTTTCGAAAACACCCGAAAAACAAAGTATTGGCTGGGATGCAAATCTGAGAAGAACAGTGAGCTGGGGCGCTTTTAAAGTAAAAGATAGTAATAAGAAAGTATACTTTTTTGTAACACATTTTGATCACAAAGGCAGCCGTGCGCGTGAGGAGAGTACAAAACTATTGCTGCAAAAAGTAAATCAAATTAGTGGCAGAAACAATGCTTTTATTGCGGGGGATTTTAACCTCAGGGAAGATAGCCATTACTATAAAATGTTTATAAACGGTTTCGGTTCTACTCCTTCATTTTATGATACAAGAAAACTTTCTGAAAAATATTTTGGACCTGCATGGACGATTCAGGATTTTGGATTAATGCCTGTGGAAAAACGCCCGAGGATCGATTACATATTTTCGAATAAAAAAGTGAGGGTAACACATTTTCATAATATATCTGATCAACGAGGGGATGTTTACCCTTCGGATCACAATCCTCAATTAAGCACAGTAGTTTTTTAATAATGTCCTCATTCGTCAATCAGTTTGAAAACTTACCTTTTATTCCTTTATTGCTCATCCTTTCTTATCGCAAATAAAACAAATGCTCAAAAAGCTGGAAGTACCGGAGAAAAAAGAACATATTTGAAATTTCTAAAGTAGGAATAATCAAACTCATTTGGATCACTATGGCCCATCGCCAGACAAACTGAGCCGCAATGATATTATTTTACGATGAACTGGGATGGAAGTGCGAAGCCGTCTGTAGTTTCTCCGATGGGGCCGTTTTCGGCAGGGTTGCGAAGAAACTTACGAGTTTACTTCTTTGCTGCTGGCAGTCTCAGTGTTTTACTTTTATGAACGCTACTATAAGTTATAGGTGGTAATTAAAATACATTACTTTATGACATATATTTATTTTAGCAGTTGTTTCATTTTTATACGATTTTAATAAACATCATATGTTACAACCATCCACTATTCAATTTTTATCAAACTTAAAAAAGAACAACAGTAAGACCTGGTTTGACGCCAACCGCGGGCGCTACGAAGCTGCACGCGAAGATTTTTCTGCATTCATTCAAAAAGTGATCAACAACTTTTCAAAGCAAGAGCCTGCGCTGGCGCACCTTAAAGCCAAAGACTGCATGTTTCGCATCAACCGCGATGTGCGCTTTTCGAAAGATAAAAGTCCTTATAAAACTAATTTTGGCGCTTACATCAATAGTGAGGGAAAGAAATCGCCCACGGCGGGTTATTATTTTCATTTTGAACCAGGCGGCAGTTTTATGGGCGGCGGCATGTGGATGCCCGAACCGAAGGATCTTGCAAAAGTGAGGCAGGAAATTGATTATAATTTTGACAGATTTAAAAAAATACTTACTTCAAAAAGATTCAGGGATGTTTATGGTGGCCTTTCTAACGAAAAGGAATTTGTGCTTTTAAGAGTACCAAAAGGTTACGAGGCCGATAACCCCGCTGCCGCATACCTGAAGCACAAAAGTTTTGTGGCAACCGCATTTGTGAGTGACGATGAGCTTAAGCATCCATCATTAACTACAAAAACTGTAAAGGCTTTTGAAACATTGCAGCCGCTAATTGCTTTTTTAAATGAGGCAATTCTATAGCCCTTTATTGGCTTTCGTATAAAAATCTTATTTTCAGGGCTCCACCTGGCAATATCAACAAATGCGTGAAAGAAATCATTTTATACGCTTGTTTCATTTTTTGCGCGCGCAGGTAAAGCGTGTGTTTGAACGCGTGGCTGGCAACAGGCTGAGGCATGGTATGCTTACAGCTATTCCTTTCTGGACTGGGTCTTTTATTGTAGCGGTTATTGCGGTTATTTACGCCTGGCTTTTTCACCATGCCGAACTGCTGATGTTTCAAATCATCGGCTATAAAAAATGGCTGATCTTTTTAATTCTTCCATCAGGCTTTATTCTTTCCTGGTGGATTGTAAAAACCTATGCGCCTTATGCCAAAGGAAGCGGCATCCCGCAGGTAATTGCTTCAATAGAGCTGGCGGCGCCGGAAAATGACAGGAAGGTTTCTAAACTTCTCAGCCTGCGCATCATCGTGGTAAAAATTCTATCAAGCCTG
>JAFAFV010000040.1 GCA_023423285.1 Bacteroidota bacterium | reverse complement strand
ATTTTCACCTGGCAACATGCCTTTAATGGCTGATAGAATTTTTTTATGCTTTATATCTTCAGGTGAAAGCACAGCAAAACTTTCTGCAACAAAAGCTGATGGCATGGCCATAACAAGAACATCAGATTGTTGTACAACTTCGCGCAGATCGTTGTTGATATGCAGTAAATGTGTATTTAATAAAGCCGAAGTAAGATACCTGGGATTATGATGCCTTTTTTGAATATGCGCTGCAGATGCTGTATTGCGCACCCACCACTGCACCTGGTGACCGTTGTCTGACAAAATTTTCACAAGGGCTGTGGCCCAGCTTCCGCTGCCTGCTACTCCAAATTTCAATTCTTTTTGACTCATCAGTTGATGTCTAAGCTATACTTTACGATGAAAATAAAAACTGTTTGCCTGTTGGGTGCAGGTCATTACCAGATCGTTGATGCAAACATGAGCGGGTAAAGATGTGCAATAAAAGATCACGTCAGCCACATCGTTGCCTGTAAGCGGTTGAATGCCTTCGTACACTTTATCAGCCGCTGCTTTATCGCCTTTAAAACGAACCATAGAAAATTCAGTTTCCGCTGCGCCCGGGTTTATTGTGGTTACTTTAATACCATGCGGCAAAAGATCTATTCTCATGCCTTCGCTTAAAGCTATCACTGCATGCTTTGTAGCGCAATACATATTGCCTTGCGCGTACACTTCTTTACCGGCGGTTGAGCCGATGTTGATGATATGTCCGCCACCATTTGGGATCATGAGGTTGGCTACAACTTTCGCTACATAAGCAAGGCCTTTCAGGTTGGTATCCACCATCGTGTCCCAGTCATCAAGACTGGCGTCTTCAAAATCATCTTTACCGGCAGCCAGCCCGGCGTTGTTGATCAGAATATCAATTTTTTGCCATTCTGCCGGAAGCGATTCAAACGCTGATGCCACAGCGTTGCGGTCTCTTACATCTAAAACCAAAGGCCATACTTTTACGTTGTACTGGTTTTGAAGCGCATTGGCTAAAGTCAGTAAACGGTCGATACGCCTTGCTGCCAAAATTAAATTGTACTGAGCAGAGGCATATTTTTTAGCGCAGGCTTCGCCAATACCTGAAGTAGCACCAGTAATCACAACTATTTTATCCATCGCTTATTTATTTGAACAGTGCAAGTTATAAAAATAAAGCTGCACACGATGGCTAAAAGCTGCACATCATTAGAAAATAATACTAAAACCGATGCCGACATTGTTAAGCGATCCACCAGAAACGCCGGAGGTGACACTAAAGCTATTTTGTTTAACGGTGGCAGTTTGCGATGAATGGTAACTTAAAGCAGCCAGATTGTTGATAGAAACATCCAAATAAATTCTTTTGTAAAAATTGTAAGATAAACCGGGGGCTAAAGCCAATCCCATACTCATATTTTTTGAATAGTTGGAGTTGTCTTTTTTCTTCCCTTCTCCATAAACAATACCTGCCGAAGGTTGCACCCAGAAATAAAATTTGTTTCCTAACTCAACAAATTGCCTGTAAAAAATGCTGGCTGCATAGGCGTAACTGTTTTCATCATCATATTCATCTATTGAAGATTTGATTTTATTTCGCCCATAAGATAATGAAACGCCCAATATGCCATTGTTTGTAACAGCTTTGCCTAAGCTGATGCCAATGTTGCCACCGGTTGACCTTATACTATCAGGCTGTGAAGTGTTAATGGTTGACTGATTGGATGTGCCAAAGTTGATGCTGCCGCCAATAAGCATGGCGCCTTTTTCAATTGATTGTGCATTAGAGGAAACTGTAAGGTAAAGCAGCATCACTGCAAGTAAGTAAATCCTTGGTTTCATAAGAAGTTGTTTAGAATTGGATAAATTAGTTTTGGCTAGTAAGTTACATTGACGCTGCCTGTTTTGGCGTCAAAGCTATGTTAAACCGTAAAGCTTTCACTTTTATAAACTTCAGCCAGGTAGTTCAATATAGCAGCGTTGCACTTTTCTGTTTCTTCCAGCATGCCCATGTGGCCCGATTTATTTAAAATAGTGACATATGAAATGGATGGAAATGATGATTGTTTCAGGCTGTCTTCAAATGGAACGGCTTTGTCGTGTTCGCCAATAATAAACAAAACCGGAAGTTTTGTGCCAGATAAAACAGCGGATCTGTCTGGCCTTTCCATCATGGCTTCATAATAGGCTATTAAAGCCTGTTTGGAAAATTCAGGAAGTTGTTGCAGAAAATTTTGCAACAATTCAGGCCTGGTTTCTTTTGTATGATCAGAA
The DNA here is from genome assembly GCA_023423285.1 of Bacteroidota bacterium. Taxonomy (GTDB): domain Bacteria; phylum Bacteroidota; class Bacteroidia; order Chitinophagales; family Chitinophagaceae; genus Niabella. The sequence goes on along the minus strand of JAFAFV010000040.1, from coordinate 16,213 downwards.
AAAAGATTGGGTGTGGAAGTTTTTAAAAATTCAGCTGCTCCATGTTGTTTGATGAATTCAATACCTTTCTGGCGTGTTTCTTTTTTTTCTTCAGTATCTGCAAAAGCGCTCGAATGAACCAGCCCGAACCCTTTCAACATGGACTCAAATTTTTCTGCAAAAGCAAGCGTGGTATAACCTCCCATGCTGTGGCCTATGAGTACAAATTGATCCAGTTCTTCCGCATCAGCAATTTCTTTTATAACATTTGCAATACCTTCCATGCTCACATCATCTGTAAGCTCTGATGCGCCGCTGCCGGGTACATCAGGAAAAATGATTTGATAATGTTTTTGTAAAACATCTACCTGTTGCTGCCATACAGTGCTGTCTTCTCCAAAGCCGTGTAATAAAAAGACAGGGTTGCCTGTACCGGCTATATTGTAACTAATGATCCTGTTATTGTGGCTAATGGTTTTTGTGGTCATAGTTTGTTGTTTTTAAAAAAAGTTCAGTTATGTACAACAGTACAAGCGAGCGTGGCAACATTGATGCCATTTGCACCGGAGCTGGTAAACTAAAAATTATGTGGCTTTGCGCTTTTTGAAAATCATAAATATTAGCAGCAATAAAAATGCCACGGCTATCCAGCTAAAAATTCTGGAAATTACGTCGCCATATTTGGTGTAAAAAGTTTCTGTTACCAATGCGCTCACGGTTTGTTTCAACGCGCCTTCTTTATCCCAGCTTAGTTGCTGCACAACATTGCCGTAAGGATCAATAAAACAACTGATGCCGGTATTAGCGCTGCGGGCCACCCACTTGCGGCTTTCAATAGCACGAAGCCTTGCATAGTCTTTGTGTTGCTTATAACCTGCCGTATTGCCCCACCATCCATCGTTGGTGATGATGCAAATGAGATCGGCGCCCTGCCTGTTGAAATCTGCCAGGTAATCGCCATATATACTTTCGTAACACACAGCAGGCGTAATGTTGAAGTTTTTATTAGAAGTGCGTAACACTCTTGCAATACTGTCTCGTGCATAACCGCCGGAAGTGCCTCCAAACTTATCAAATACAGGGCCCATAAAGCTTAAAAACCCCGGTAAAACTTCTACTCCGGGAACCAGTTTTGACTTGTGATAAATTTGAGCAGTACTGCTATCCAGCAATGTGGCGCTGTTGTAACTTTCGTAAAAGCCCTGCCCATTTTGAAATGGCTTGGCAAAGCGACTTACGCGTGTTTCAAAATATCTATAACCTTCAATACCAGTTAATAAATTTAGCTGAGGATTATTTTTTAAAAACTTCCAAACGGGCGCCAGGAAAGGGTCTTGCCTGAGTGTTGTTTCTTCTGTTGCCTGCGGTACAGCCGTTTCAGGCCACACCACAAGTGCAGTATTGGCATCAATTTGCTGCTGGGAAAGGTGTATGAGTTTTTGCAACTGCGCCTGCTGCTTTCCCGGCTCAAACTTCTCGTCCCACGGATCAATGTTGGGTTGCACAACAACTACATTGTATTTATTATGATGCAATGTGAAGGTGCGTTTCTGTATAAAAAACGAGATTAAGATAGGCAGGCAAATAACCATGAACGCTGAAATGATGCAGGCGAAATATTTCCTGCTACGTCCTTCGTACCTGTAAATTGTTAATGCCATGAATAGTAAAATGTTTACAAGCAGGATCCACAGTGTGCCGCCCGATGCACCGGTATATTCGTACCATTGTATCCAGCCGGGCCTGGAGGCAAATGCATTGCCCAGCGCCAGCCAGGGCCAGCTTAGATCCCAGTTATGATGAATGTATTCATAAGCAATCCAGAATGCTGCTAAAGCAAACAGCGATACAATTTGGCTGACGTGTTTTTTAATAAAGAAATATAATAACCAGGGTATACACATGATGAGGCTATTGGCAAGGAAAGCGCTCAGACCTCCGGGAACTGTGGACATAGCCACCCACCAGGTAACCAGTAAATTCCATAGCAGCATGTGCAGGAATGTGTATTGAAAAAATTTCCTCCAGTTTTGGATATTATTTGCCATAAAAAGCATAGGAAGCCATGCTACAAAAAGTAAAAACGTTATAGACAAGGGAGGCCATGCCAGCCATAGCAAAACTGGCCCTAAGGCAGCGAGGATGAGATTGCTGTATTTTGAGTTCATACCAGAAGCTCAAAAGTAAGGAAAGAATTGTTTACCGTTTCATAAGGCAAAGCAATTAACAATGCCTTTAATCCAGCGGCTGGCGCTGTTTCATTTTATCAAGTGTCGCATTCCATTTTTTTTGTTCATAGCCTAATTTCCTGGTAAGCTCAATAGCTTTTTCCATGGTTTCAACAGCCTCTTCATATTTTTCCCCTTTGTATAATAGATTAGACAATATGTACATACTCATCGGTTGAACAGATATCTCCACCGACCGTTTTGCCCATTTTATGGCATGCTCAATATATGTATTGTTTTTGTCCATTTTACTGAAATAGTTTGCGGATTGGTACAAAAAACGTGAATATGTATTAGACGGTGGGGTATAGCTTACAGTTCTTCTTTCCATTTGTTTTCCATTTTCCATGAGTCCAAGGTTTTCCACCTTTACGGGATTTGCGAATGCCTTTTTTCTTTCTATTGAATCAATTTTCTTTATAAATTCATCAGTTAATGTATTTGTATACCTGTTCAAATATGTAATTGCAATAGCCAGATACTTAGCAGTATCCTTTGCTAATGCGTAATACCTCATCATATTTTTGTCATAGGTATTTTGTCTGGCACCAGCATCCGTAGTGCTCATCGCAAAGCTGGCAATTGCTAGTGCCTGTCGTTCATCGCGGTTTTGCGCTGCAATGTTGATTGATTTTTCTATTATTTCCTTGTTATTCCTGATCTTGTCCTGCGAGGAAAAAGTATTCCATGCATCACGAAAGTTCTTACTGCTTCGCATAGCCAGGTCAGACTTAGACCTGTAAACGGGCGCCTGCTTTATTAAAAACAGCAATACCCGCATTGAGTTGATAGAGTCTTTGGGAATAAGATTAATGTATTCAGTTAGTAACAGATCAGTACTTAGGTTTAAATTGGTTTTAGCCTGTATCAATTGTTCCAGGTCCTGTACGTTTTTGTTACTGCTATTAAAATAAGCGTATTCTTTTTCCTCTAAAGTCTTGAAACTTTGCTGCCTGTTATAAGCATTTAGTATTTCAATTTCATAGGTTTTGGGTGAACTGGACGTGCTTTTCAAAACGTAAATGAGTTTACCATTTCCATCAATAAACAGCGTACCAAATCCATCTCCCATTCCATACTCGTCGCTGATAAGCCTTCTGTCTTTGCTTTCCGGGCTGATTTTAATCGCTATAAATTCGGTGGTTAATCTTTTTGAAAAATCGTTATTGGCAAAAGCTTTGCCTGCCACATTATTGCAGTGTGCACATTCTGCTGATTCGTATTGAAGAAAAATAAGCTTATTCTCTTTTTGAGCTTTTTGTAATGCTTTCTCGAATGATATATTTTGAAACGGGTTTTGCGCAGATACGGCATTGGTTAATGACAGGCAAAGCAGTATCATAAGCAGATTAGTCATAAATTATTATTTTGAAGGAATAAAGTTACAATAATGTGCTGGGTGCTACATTGTTATTTGGATGGGGTTTAATAGCTTTTCTTTCCTAATTATATAGGAGTTTGATGTGGAACAAAAATTGCTATATTTACCGAAATGTAACTTCATGAACAGTGCTATTTCCGAAGGTATTATGGTAAATGTTGAGGTTTTTTATCAGCCTGAATATAGCAATCCTTTGCAAAATGAATTCATGTTTGCTTACCGTATAACCATTGAAAACTTCAATTCTTTTCCAGTAAAATTATTGCGCCGGAACTGGTATATTTTTGATAGCAACGGCACTTACCGCCAGGTAGAAGGCGAAGGGGTGGTAGGCGTGCAGCCCACATTGCAGGCCGGGGAAAATTACCAGTATATGAGCGGGTGCAACCTGCGTACTGATATGGGAAAAATGAAGGGCACTTACCAGATGGAGAATCTTGATACCCGGCAAACATTCTGGGTCATCGTTCCTGAATTTGAAATGGTTGTTCCCGCAAAAAATAATTAAACATAAGAGAAAGGGCAAAAAAATGATTTTGTATATCTAATTTTTTTAGTATTATTGTGCTAATAAAATTAGTAAATATATGCATTTTTACACTGAACATAGTCCTCATATGCTAGCGGAATATCTCTTGCTTATACAGCCACGAAAAGATTTGAGTGAAGCAGTTAGCGACATTAAAAAGTATTTTTTTAATAAGTACAAAGCAGATGAAGCCATCAGGGACAAGCCGCACATTACACTGGTTAATTTTGCGCAGTACACGGCTTTTGAAAAGCGCATTTGCCAAAAGCTTAGAACCCTTTCACTATCAAGGTCGCCATTTCAGATAGACCTGCTCGACTATGGTAGCTTTCCTTCGCACACCATTTATATCAACATCCTTTCAAGGCCGGCTATACAATCCCTGGTAAGATCGGTACGGGCAGAAGCTCAGAGCCTCATGAAACCCGATAATGACAATCGCCCGCATTTTATTATGGAGTCTCACCTTACGATTGCCAGAAAGCTAAAACCCTGGCAATACGAGCAGGGTTGGCTGGAGTTCAGTAATAAAAACTTTACAGGAAAATTCATTGCTAATGATATGGTGTTGTTGCGAAGAGACCCGGAGGGTGGGAGGTATGGGCTTGTTGAGCGTTTTGAATTTCAGGATATTCCTCCAGTGGCTAAACAGCAGGTGCTTTTTTAATGCAGTGCACTGGTGTGCCATGTGGTTTAGGCAGGTAATAACATGCAATTAGCAATTCAACAAAAACAAAAATTTTGACCCGTGAAAAATAAATTACAACAGGATAGCTTTAAGGTATCCGTAAAAAAGAAAACTGATTCAGATACTAATTGCGAAGTACCTGAATCCCAATATTTGCAGGGCAGGGGCGCGCAGTTTAATACCCGCAACCGTTTTCAAAAAGATGAACAGGTGCGCGAGCACGTTGAAGGTATTGATGATTGGGATATAACAAATCTTACTACACAATACATTGAGCAGGATGCCCGCACGATTGTAAATAAAGTGGACAGTCCTGATGTAGGAATGAGCTATAGTATGAACGCTTATGCGGGCTGCGAGCATGGCTGCATTTATTGCTATGCCCGTAACGTGCACGAATACTGGGGTTATAGCGCCGGCCTTGATTTTGAACAAAAGATCATTGTGAAAAAGAATGCGCCCCAGTTGTTAAGAAAACAATTGTCGCATCCTAAATGGGAGCCGGGGCCTATTATGTTAAGTGGTAATACAGACTGTTACCAGCCTGCTGAAAGAAAGTACAGGCTTACACGTGGTTTGCTTGAAGTTTGTAATGAATTCAACCAGCCGGTAGGCATTCTTACAAAAAATTCGGGTATATTGAATGATACGGATATACTGCAGGAAATGGCAAAGAAAAATATTGTTCGCGCCATGGTTTCGGTTACATCGTTTAATGAAGATTTGCGCCGTGTGATGGAACCGCGCACCACAACGGCTGCTCAACGCTTAAAGGTGATTGAAGAATTAAGCAAAGCGGGTGTAACTATGGGTATCATGATGGGGCCTATGATACCGGGACTTAACGATCATGAAATGCAGCGCATCATGAAAGCTGCTGCAGACAGAGGCGCTACTTTTACAGCATACACTTTTATAAGGCTGAACGGCGCCATAAAATTTTTATTTCATGATTGGCTATATAAAAATTTTCCCGACAGGGCAGATAAGATATGGCATATGATTGAGAAAAGTCATAACGGAAAAGTAAACGACAGCCGCTGGGGATTAAGAATGCGCGGTGAAGGAAGTATTGCTGATATAGTGGCGCAACAATATAAAAAATATGGAAAGCTGTACCGTATGAACGAAGGTGCAAAAGGACTTGACATCAGCAAGTTTAGAAAGCCTGGTGGGCAGGGCATTTTATTTTAGACAAAAAAAATCCGGCCTTACGGGGCCGGATATAATAGGATTTTAAAAAATGGACCTTTAAATAAACCTTACGGGGTTTATTTAAATTCTTGCTAAAATAAGCCTTACGGGGCTTGCTTTTAACTGAGATCCCAGTCAGCCTTACGGGGCTTGCCTGTGTTTGATAAGAACTGCTTTGTAATCAGCCTTACGGGGCTTGCTTACGTCTAAATTTGTTGATCAGCCTTACGGGGCTTGCTCATAAATAATGTTATTCGCTTTTGTTGCCGCTGCCGCGCATGAGCGCAACAAGCAGTAAGATAAATATAAGGCCACCCACTACCCATACCCAGGGCTGCATAAAAAAGTTGCCATTACTTCCTGTGTCAGCATCAATATTCACATCTATTTTTTTAGCATCATCCTGTGCGATGGCTACAAGGGATAGATAAAACGATGCAAAAATCAAAGCGATCCTGTTTGAAATAGATTTAAGTTGTTTCATATTTTTAAGGTTTAATTCAAAAATCTTGGTCATGATAGTAAGAATAAATATCGTGCCAAAAACGTTTTTGTATTCATATTACATTCATTCACATACTGTTGATAAATTTCTCTGCTAGGTGATTGTAAAAAAAATTAATGTTGTGTGGCAATCGCAGCCGTATAAGGATTGGGTGCGTATTGTTGCTGAAAAGGGAAGTTCAACTGTTTTATTCATTTGTAAATAAACCGCATTATATGCAATATCAAACAAAGCAATGGAGAAAGCTGACGGGCGAATACCTTAATAACTATATAGAAGAGGAAGTGAGTGGTGCCATTATGCGCGAAAAGGAAATGGGGCATCAGATAAAGGTTTGCATTGGTACAGACAGCCAGGTAAAAGGCAGGCTAACCGAGTTTGCTACTGCTATAGTATTTATCAGAAAGGGGCAGGGGGGATTTATGTACCTGCATCATGAAACTACCCGCGAAGAAATGAGCATAAAGCAGCGAATGATGATAGAGGTTTCAAAAAGCATTGAAGTGGCCTATCACCTGAGCACCATATTCACCACTCATAAAATAGATATGGAAGTACATGTGGACATAAACACAAACCCTGTTTGTAAAAGCAACGATGCATTAAAAGATGCAATTGGTTATATAACGGGTATGGGCTTTTCTTTTAAAGCAAAGCCTGATGCTTTTGCAAGTTCGAGCTGTGCTAATAAAGTGGTGCAGTAAGCGATAGCTTTATTTAAGTATCCTTTGTGTTCTTTCTTTCATCATTAGAATAGCCTGTTCCCTGCTTTCAAACATATTATTGATGTTTACCAGATTGTCTGCCAGTTTATCATAACGCCTCGTCATAAGGTAAATAAATATATGGAGGTAATGAATGCCATCAAATACAACGGCTTTCTTTGCAGCAAACTCATCTTTTCTTTTTAAAAATTCCGCTGGCATTTCAGTGTAATGCAATCCCGGCCTCAGGTGGTGAATAATGTGGTAGCCATCGTTCCAGCAAATTTGATTATACTTTGTATTAATGCAATTGATCGAATTAGTATAGAGGTCTTCCGGATCATTTTGATCAATAAATGAATGCTGCGTCCAGTTGCCAAGCATCATCACAAACCTTGCGAAAAAGAACGGGATAACCCATACTACCAGTGTCGCTTTCAGGTTTACAAAACACATGACAATGCAAAATGAAATAAATACCCATTCACCTATGGTAAAGCGTGTATATAGTTTTTTTCTTTTTCTGTTGAACAGGTATTGAAAAGTTTCTTTAAATCCAAGAAATAGAAACTTAATGAAATAGGTAAGAAAATCTTTCACACTATCTCGTTGGTAATGCATAGTGCTGCTGGCGTCTTCTTCATTATTGTTTTCTACGTGATGCATGCCCATATGATGCGCAAAGTAGCCTTCAGGTGCATGACCAAACAGAGGGCAAACAATCCAGGTAATATAGCCGTGCACCCATTTCTGATATTGTGGTTTAAATGATTTTCGGTGGCACAGGCAATGAAACATCAGGCCAAACCTGCCTTTTAAATAAAATTGTGCAAAATAGAAATATAGAATAGCAACAGCCCACCACAACCAGCCTGTAAGCACGTTGGTAAATAAAAGTATAGCTACGGGTACAACCGTCAGGTGTATCAATGTAAGTAAATGAATGAATGGCAGATCGCGTTTATCATTCATGAATTGCATCCAGAACTTTTCATAGCCCGACAGTTTTTTTTCAACATAGGTTGGGTCGGTGAGTGTTGTTAACGTTTTCATGTGCAATCTTTTTAAGCTCTCATGTTTGCAGCAATATAATATTTAATTTTTGAACGGAGTGTTAATTAGCATCCAAGTTCTGGAATTGGTTAGCAACAGCATGACCCGGTTTGCTGTACAAAATCTGTTTAATTCAAATAAAAAAGCCGCTTCTTTGTGAAACGGCTTATATGAAAATTTAATTTCCGGCTATAATGCGGGGTTGTTATTGGCAAAATCCCGACGTATAATATTCAGGGCAGCACCTTCTTTAAACCATTCAATTTGCTGCTCATTATAAGTGTGGTTTACTTCAATGCTTTCTGAAGTTCCATCTGCATGATGCAACACCAGCGTTAAAGGCCTGTTGGGGGCAAATTCTGTCAGGCCAACGATATCAATGGTATCATCTTCCAGAATTTTATCGTAATCATTTTTATCCGCAAAGATTAGTGCCAGCATCCCCTGCTTTTTCAGGTTGGTTTCGTGAATGCGTGCAAAAGATTTTACCAGCACGGCTCTTACACCCAGGTGGCGCGGCTCCATAGCCGCATGCTCGCGTGAAGATCCTTCTCCATAATTTTCATCACCCACAACAATGGTTCCGATATTGGCTGCTTTATAAGCGCGTTGTGTAGTTGGAACAGGGCCGTATTCGCCCGTCAACTGATTTTTTACGTTATCCGTTTTATCGTTGAAATAGTTTACAGCGCCAATCAACAGGTTGTTGGAAATATTATCCAGATGCCCGCGAAACCTCAGCCACGGGCCCGCCATGGAAATATGATCGGTAGTACATTTGCCTTTTGCCTTAATCAGAAGTTTCAATCCTTTCAGGTCGGTTCCTTCCCATGCAGGAAATGGTTCCAGCAGTTGCAGGCGGTTACTTTCAGGATCCACAATCACCTGCAAACTGCTGCCATCTTCAGCAGGGGCCTGGTAACCGGCATCTTCCACATCAAAACCTCTTACAGGTAGCTCATCGCCGGTAGGAGGGTCCAGCCTTACTATTTCACCCTCCTCATTTATTAGAGTATCAGTAATGGGGTTAAAGGTCAGGTCTCCGGCAATGGCCAGGGCGGTTACCAGTTCAGGCGATGCCACAAAGGCATAAGTATTAGGATTACCATCAGCACGCTTTGCAAAGTTTCTGTTGAACGAGTGTACGATGGTGTTTTTTTCTTTTTTCTCAGCGCCCACGCGGTTCCACATACCAATGCAGGGGCCGCAGGCGTTGGCAAATACTGTAGCGCCAATTTTATCAAAGGTTTCTAAGAACCCATCTCTTTCAATGGTATAACGCACCTGCTCTGAGCCCGGAGTAATGGTAAACTCTGCTTTTGTTTTCAGGTTTTTATCGGCCACTTGTTTGGCCAGAGAAACTGCGCGGCTGATGTCTTCGTAAGAAGAGTTGGTACAACTTCCAATCAGCCCTACTTCAACTTTTGTAGGCCAATTGTTTGCCGCAGCCACTTCTTTTATTTTAGAAATTGGCGTTGCCAGGTCTGGTGTAAAAGGTCCGTTCAAATGCGGTTCCAGGTCATTCAGATCAATTTCGATAACCTGGTCAAAATATTCGTGAGGATTTGAATACACGTCGGGGTCGGCAGTTAAATGGCTCTTAAGATTGTCTGCCATTTCAGCCACTTCCTGGCGACCAGTGGCGCGTAGATAGCGGCTCATGCTATCGTCATACGCAAAAACAGATGTGGTAGCGCCCACTTCTGCGCCCATATTACAAATGGTGCCTTTTCCGGTAGCGCTCAAAGATTGTGCGCCTTCGCCAAAATATTCCACAATACAGCCGGTTCCGCCCTTAACGGTTAAAATACCGGCAACTTTTAAAATAATATCTTTTGGTGCAGCCCAGCCATTTAGTTTGCCTGTAAGTTTCACACCAATCAGTTTTGGCATTTTAAGTTCCCAGGGAAGTCCCGCCATTACATCGCAGGCATCTGCACCGCCCACGCCAATGGCTATCATTCCCAGGCCACCGGCATTTACTGTGTGGCTGTCAGTACCAATCATCATACCGCCGGGGAAAGCGTAGTTTTCTAACACAACCTGGTGAATAATACCTGCACCGGGTTTCCAGAAGCCTATGCCATATTTGTTCGATACGGAAGACAGGAAATCGAAAACTTCCCTGCTATCGGTGTTTGCCATGGCAAGGTCTTTTTGTGCGCCGTCCTGTGCAATGATGAGGTGGTCGCAATGCACAGTTGAGGGAACAGCCACTTTATCTCGGCCCGCCTGCATGAACTGAAGTAAAGCCATTTGAGCAGTGGCATCCTGCATGGCCACTCGGTCAGGCGAAAAATCAACATAACCTTTTCCCCTTTCATAATTGCTGGTTACGGGCTTATGCAGGTGTGTGTACAATACTTTTTCGGCAAAGGTCATGGGCCTGTTAAGTATTTTTTTAGCCTCATTTATTTTTTCTTCAAATCCCTCGTATACCTTTTTAATCAAATCGAGATCAAATACCATATTAAATGTTTTTAAATGTTGGATTGATGTTGCAATTGAGGCGAATTTACATAAATTTTCAGGTTATCATTAGTGAAAGTTATCAAACGCCTGCTTAATAATTATAACTATTTATAAAACGAAAAGTTTAGGGTGGTTTTGCGGCGATACCACATCAAATATTGTCTACCTATTTGCATTTCAATAATATGCTGCGATTAAAAATTTAAAAAATCATTTTATTTTCCAGACATATTACAATTTTGATATTTTTGCATAGAAATGTTATACTTTATGAACCGCATAAGAAGTTTTGTAGAGTGGAACGCATTTGGTGTTTGCTCCTCCATTGGCGAAAAGCTGAATATTGCACCGTCACGCATCAGGCAATATTTTATTTACACCTCTGTAGTTACAATGGGTTCGCCCATTATCCTGTATATCATGCTTGCATTTACCAAAAACATTAAAAACTTTATCCAGTCTTCCAAAAGAAATCCCTGGTATTACCTGTAGCTGCTGCAATGCCGCATTTCAAATCCTTTTAAAGGAAGTTGTGGCTTTGCCCATGAATCGAATCTTTAGATTTTTAATCAATCATCCGTCACACCTGTAAATTATCCAAAAAGACTGTAACATTTTCATTAATTCTGCTATTAGTAAATAAGAGCAGTGCAATATATTTTGAACCAGGCTAAAGAAATACTTATTGACGAACAGGTGGAACGCTGTCGTAACGGAGACAGACAAGCCTGTTTTGAGATATACCGTAAGTACGCTAAGCCTATGCTCAATAGCAGCATGCGCATTGTAAACAACTTGGCTGACGCAGAAGACATGGTTCAGGAAGCATTTGCAGATGCTTTTAATAATATAAATACGTTCACATATAAAAGTTCTTTTGAAGCGTGGTTGCGCCGCATCGTTATAAATAAATCAATTTCACTCATTAGAAAAAGAAGAATAAAATGGATTGATTTTGAAACGACCATTTGTATAAAGCCGGATGACGAGCCGCCTGATGATGAACTGATGAATTATAACGTGCAATGTATTAAAAGTGCAATAGACAGGCTGCCATACCCTCAAAAGATCGTTTTTAACATGTTTGCGATTGACGAGTTGCCGCAGGAAGAAATCGCAAAGCTATTGGGTCTGTCTCATGGCAATGTGCGCATCATTTACCACAGAGCCAGAAAAAAAATTATTGAAACCCTGAACAGCAAGATATGAAAACGAATTTGGAAGATTTTATACATCACAACAAACATGCATTTGACGTGCACGAGCCTTCAGAAGCGCTGTGGCACAGGCTGGAAAAAAAGCTGGACAACAGTACACCTTTCACCCGGAGCCGCTACAGGCAAACTGCAAAAGTTGTATCTGTAAATATGAAATGGGCAGCAGCCGCAGTTTTTATAATTGCAGCAGCGGTGCTGTTTTTCCTAACAAAAAATCCCGCCGATCAGGCAGGCAGTTTAACCAACAACCCTGTGCCGCAGCCTGATAATAATGAAATAATGACAACAGTTGCGCATGTGCCCGATGATACCGCTGAAACCCTGCCCACCAGGCAGGAGCCTCTGAAAAACGAAAAGACAACAACGCCTCCAATAATCAGTAATGAAAGCAGTACGATTTCAAAACAAATGTATCATTACAGCCAGTTGATTGAACTGAAGCAGAAAGAAATTGCTGTAATCAAAGATCGAAACCCGCAGTTGTACAATAGATTTCTAAAAGATCTTGAGGCCCTGGAATATTCTTATGAAACCCTGCGGGAGAAACAAAAAAGCGGCATCAACAATGAACAGTTACTCGAGGCAATGATCTTGAATCTTAAAATGCAGGCAAACTTACTGAACAAACAACTGGAAGTTTCCAAACATATTAAAAACGGTAATGATGATGAAGAAACTAATGGCCTTTAATCTATTTTTCACTGCAATAATATTGCTGCTCTTCGGAACAAGCCATGCCACAGACGGCGTGTGGGTTGATAAACAAAAGCAGATCAACCGGAGCATTACATTGAAAAATAATCAGCAGGTATCCATCACTAACAGCTTTGGTAAAGTAAACGTAAACAACTGGAGCCGTAATGAGGTGAAAGTGGAGATCACTATAAAAGTTTCTGCTGTGAACGATAAACTGGCTCAGGAACTTTTAGACCGCATACAAATAATTGAAAACATTGGCGCGGCCATTAGTTTTGAAACCAAAACAGGCGCTGTGAAGAATGTAAGCAAACAGTCAAAAATGGAAATTGATTACGTTGTCACACTGCCTTCGCAAACGCCATTGTATGTAAAAAATTCTTTTGGCGATACATTTATTCCTGACCGGAAAGGAGCAACAGAAATACTTCAGTCATTTGGCGGCCTCAAAGCGGGCAATCTTTACCGCGATGCCGTCATTAAAGTGGAATTTGGAAAGCTGATCGCTGACGGTATTGATGGCAGCAAAATAAAATCAAGCTATTCTGAAGTAGATGTAAAAAAGCTTTCAGGCGATTTAAAAGCTTCGTTTGAGTTTTGTGCCAAACTACAACTGGGCCTTACCAATAATCTTGATGCGCTGGTTATAAATGCATCTTATTCTGACTTAACATTGATTGTGCCACGTAATTTTAATGGAGACTTTACCGTTAATACCAGTTTTGGAAAAGCCCAGGGAGGCACTTATGTAGCGCTAAACGACGCCACCCGGGAGAAAAAATATGGCCCTACCTTTGACAGGTTGTATACCGGCAGAGCCGGAAACGGCAAAAGCATGGTGGTTGTCAACTCCAGCTTTGGCAATGTTCGATTTGAATAAAGTACTGCTGTAATTATTGCTTATGCAGAGTTTCTTCCCGCGTTGATGATGCCGAAAGAACAGCGCATGATGAGCTTTCCGTAAATATTCACAAATTCAGAAACACGGTCTTCTTTTTCTGCCTCTCTTATTTTTGAAATGGCATACTGCTGAATGGTTACCAGCGGCAATACAATTCTTTCCCGCATTCTTATGGAAAGTTTATCGGTAGGGTAATCTGCCATTAATGTTTTATTGCCTGAAAGCTTAAACAAATATTCTTTGGTAAGATTGTACTCATTATAAATCATATTATAAATCTCGCCAAACTTGGCATCCTTAGAAAGAAATGCAGTAATGGGAAGATATGATTTGGACATCGCCATTTCGCAGTTATCCAGCAAGGTTTTAAGGTAAAGAGATTCTTTGTACATCTTCTTTACATCTTCAAATTTGCCGATGTACTCCATTTTTTTAAGTGCGCTGCCCACGCCGTAAAATCCCGGTACATTCTGTTTAATCTGGCTCCATGATCCTGCAAATGGTATGGCCCTTACTTCTTTTAAATTAGCTGTTGTTTGGTGGCCACGCTTTAGCGGGCGGCTGGCAATATTGGTTTGCGCGTAAAAACGCAGTGGGCTTATCTCAAATAAATAATCGCCAAGATGCTCGTGCTCCTTTAATTTTTTATAAGCGTCAAACCCGTAAGAAGATAGTTCTTGTAGCAATTCTTCCTGCCGGCCGGTAAGCGGTTCATGCCTTTCAAACAACTGGTTGGATATGCCGGCGTTCAGCAATTGCTCCATATTGTATTGCGCGGCATCAATAATACCAAAATTGGAACTCACGGTTTGCCCCTGTATGGTAAGTTGAATTTCTTTATTGGAAATATTGCGCCCCATGGAAGCGTAGAAATTGTGCGTTTTGCCTCCGCCCCGTGATGGTGGGCCGCCACGGCCATCAAAAAATATTACTTCAAAACCATACCGGCGCGTAATGCTGGTGAGTTCTTCCTTAGCCTTGTAAATGCTCCAGTTGGCCATCAGGTAGCCACCGTCTTTTGTACCATCCGAAAAGCCAAGCATAATGGTTTGCTTGCCGCCACGCCTTTGAAGGTGTGCTTTGTAAGCATCAATGGTATAAAGTTTTTGCATTACCCTCGCGGCGTTTTGCAAATCATCAATTGTTTCAAAAAGCGGCACAATATCTACCGTAATTTCCTGCTCGGTAATATCATTTGCTTTAAAAAGTGCAAACACTTCCATCACATCTACCGCGCTGGCGCATTGGCTGATGATATACCTGTTGCAGCACTGCTCGCCGTTATTGGCCTGTACAATTTTGACCACTTTTGCTATCTGCAGCGTGTCTTTTTCAACAGGGTCTTCAAGCAGCCGCAGTTCCGCCTGACCGTTAATTTGCAACAATGCCCGTATTTTGGCATCTTCGTCAAGGCTTGCATAGTTGTGGGGCAGAACGCCTTCGTTTGCTGCAGCCAGATTTTTAAACAGGCTGCGGTGCACACTGCTGTCCTGCCTCACGTCGAGCGAGGCGAAGTGCATACCGAACACTTCAAGTTTATTAATAAAATGATCAACCAGATTTACAAAAAGACCGTTATTGTTTTTTATCAGCAATTCCCTGATCTTGTGCATCGTGTCATTAATTTCAGACGCGGTGAGGTTGGTGCGCCTGCCGGGAATAAACAGGTTTTCATACAATTTATTTTCAAGCGCAGCCAGCAGTTCTTCCACCATGGGAAACGTGAGCCTGCGCCTGAGCTTGCGCACTTCAAGGTAATAACATTTAATAATGCTGCTGCGGAGTGTATCGGCCACCTGCATGGTAATCTCACTGGTAACAAAAGGATTGCCATCCCTGTCTCCACCCGGCCAAAAACCCATTTTTAAAATAGGATTGTCTTTTGAAACCGCTTCGGGAAACTGGTTTTTCAGTACACCCATAATGCGGCCGGCGGCTTCATAAAATACATTTTCCAAATACCAGATCAGGCTGGTCGCTTCATCGTAAGGAGTGGGTTTTTTCTTTTTAAGAAAAGGGGTTTTGCCCAGTTGCTGCAACAAAATGTTCACTTCGCTGGTGTCATTTTTTACCAGCGCCCGGCTAAGATCGTGAATGATGCCCAAAACCGGCCCGGGGTAAAATTGGGTGGGATGGGCGGTGAGTACCAGCCTCACACAGAAGCTTTCCAGTATTTTTTTTAAATCTTTTCCCTTGTTGTTTTGCAGCACATCGGCTATAAGCGGTTTCAGGGTTCCGGTTCCTGTCAGGTCGTGAAATTTTTTATAAGCAGCATCTTCCAGTGCATCAAACAATACCACCTGGCGCTCCACGTACTGCACAAACCTAAAAAGCATATCTTTTTTTTCATCATCCGTTTCCAGCGCGGTATGCCTTGCAAAAAATTCATCCAGTATTTCTACGGGGCTTTTACCCGCGGCATAACCTTCCTCGCAAATATTGGAGAGCAGTGATAAAAGAATGCCCGTCTTTTCTATCTTATGAAATGGCAAAGAGGTAAAAAGACTATTGTATAATTGAAACCTGGTACCAACATCATTTTTAAAATGCTGTAACGCCCTGCTTTCACCTAAATCCATGTTGCCTGGTTTGAGTTTGTTTTATTGAAAAAATGCCAGACCTGAGGCTGGCAATTGGGGTTGAAGATATGATTTTTTTGTGAAAGC
>JAFAFV010000235.1 GCA_023423285.1 Bacteroidota bacterium | reverse complement strand
ATGATTACTCATTTGGAGCTGGAAGCCTTTAACCAAATCAAATCTTCCCGCATTGATGGCTTTTTTACAAATGGTAACTTAGATTCTATCAGGGCCAAAGGCTCGGTACAGGCCATTTATTTTCTGCAGGATGAAGACAGCGCTTACACCGGTGTAAACCATGTAACCCAAACTGATATTATTGATGCTTATATCGTTGATAAGCAACTAAAAAAAGTCGTTCTTCGCGGCGATCCCAAGGGAGTGGTGTATCCTATACGCCAAAAACGGCCAGGGGAAATGCAGCTTGAAGGCTTCAGGTGGCGCGAAGCCGAGCGGCCCAAAACCAAATACGATTTGCTATAAATCCACCAATATTTTTTTTCGATTGTCTTAGTATTGTCACAGAATTGCAATATTACATAAAAATTTGCGGGATATTGCCGGTTTAATCTTGTAATTTGCGTGATTCCTGTATCTTTAGATTACGTTAACAAAAATTATTGCTTTGCTTAAAAAAGAACGACAGGCGTTTATTTTACACCGGCTCAATTTGCATAACAAGATTGTAAGTACAGATTTATGTACAGATATCGGAGTATCTGAAGATACCATTCGGCGAGACCTTCTTGAATTATCTGATGCAGGCAAACTCATAAAAGTACATGGTGGTGCATTATCAATGGCATTTAACGATGTTCAGTTTGCACCTGTCAGGGTTTATTCTCAACCGCATAAAGCCATCATTGCGCAAAAAGCTTTAAAACTTATTAGCAACGGCATGTATGTGCTTACAAGCGGCGGCACCACAATCTTAGAAATGGTTCGCAATCTTCCCCTCAGTTTAAAGGCTACATTTATGACAGGCAGTATACCCGTAGTGAACGCCTGTATAGCACACCCGGAAATAGACGTGGTGGTAGTGGGAGATAAACTGTCAAAAGATTCCAAAATAACCGTGGGTGTAGATGCCATTGCGCAGATCAGCAGCATCAACGCGGATCTGTGTTTTTTAGGAACGAATGCCGTAGATGTGGAGCACGGCATTACCGACAATGACAGGGAGGTGGTACAGGTAAAAAAAGCAATGGTTAACGCATCTACAAAAGTGGTATGTATGACGATCTCAGAAAAACTTGAGACCTATCAGCCCATAAATGTTTGCGATTTGAAAAGTATTGATTACCTCATAACAGAGCTTGATCCTACAGACGAGAAGCTGAAGCCATTTATAAATGAGGGTATAACAGTTTTGTAACGATTCATTATTAATTAAAAATAGAAGTATGAGAAAAATTATCTGTTCATGTTTGTCTCTGCTGGTATTGTTGTTTTGCACCACGTTAGCAATGGCGCAAAGCCGCACCATTACCGGTTATGTATTAAGTGCAGACGGAAAGCCGATGGAAGGTGTGACCGTAACTGTACAAAATACGACAAGGGCAACCACTACCAATGATGAGGGTTATTACTCCATTCCGGCTAATGCTGGAGAAGTTTTAGAATTCTCCTTTGTGGGATTTGCTACCCAGGCAATTGCCGTAGGCAGTTCAAATTTAATTTCTGTAACAATGGCTACTGCCGGCACCAACCTGGATGAGGTAATAGTAGTAGGTTATGGTACACAACGGAGAGGTAACCTTACGGGTGCTGTAACAAGCGTAAACGTGGATGAGACACTGGGCAGCAGGCCCATTGCCGATGCAGGCCGTGGTTTGCAGGGCGCTGTTCCTGGTTTATCGGTGCGCGTACCTAGCGGGGAGGTTGGTTCAGACCCGTTGATGCGCATTCGCGGTCATATTGGATCCATACAAGGATCCAGTCAGCCGTTGATTTTGGTCGACAACGTAGAAGTACCCAGTATTCAATTGCTAAACCCGAACGATATTGAAACGATAACGGTTTTAAAAGATGCAGCCGCAAGCTCCATTTATGGTGCAAAAGCTGCGTTTGGTGTGATTTTGATCACCACAAAAAAAGGGTCACGAACTGAAGGCGCTACAATTACTTATTCAAATAACTTTTCATGGCAAAACCCGGCAAAAAAAATAGACCTGGCTGGGATCGACGGTTTAGACTATGCCCTGGAATCTCACAAAAATATGAAGGGCACAGGCCCCGCTGGCGGGTTTTGGCGTATTAACGATGCAAGTTTTGAAAAGGCAAAGGAATGGCAACGCCTATATGGTGGAACGGTGAAATATGATGATCCTGTAGTGTATGGTCGTGACTGGATTTGGGACGGAACAGATAAATACGGCTATCGTATTTACGATCCAGCAAAAGCCATGGTGAAGGAATGGGTAGGATCGCAAAATCATAACCTTTCTTTAAACGGACGGTCAAATAACACAACTTATAATATCGGGGTTGGTTATTTGGATCAGGAAGGTATGATGAAGCCTGCTAAACACGATGATTTTAAACGCTTAACAGCCAACCTGAAATTATCTACAAAAGTAACCGACTTCCTTACTATACGCGGAGGCGCCATGTATTCTGACAGAACAAAAAGGTATCCCAACTCTACAAATTCGGCAGGTTTTGGCGCTGACCCCTGGTTATATCTCTACCGCTGGAGCCTGTTATTCCCAACTGGTGTGAAAGAGTTAGGTGATGAGCTCAGGGATCCGTACTGGGATACAAAAAATTCTCATACTGCTACTTTAGGTAATAAATATGCCAACTTTAATCTTGGTACTACCATTGACATAACAAAAAACTGGAACATTGAGGCTGATTATACTTTTGACACGAGGCAGGATCGTGAATTTAGCTCGTTGCCAGCACTTTCGGCGCGCGAGCCCTGGTACACTCCCGTAGCCTGGGTTGACGAAGAAGGTAACCGGGTATACGTAGATTCCTCAGGAAATATTACCGAAAACGGTGGGATACCCGGATTTCGATTCCCTATGGTAAATTATGTATTACAGTCTAACAGTTACGTCTATCAGTCCACTTTTGCAGCACAAAGACATACAGTGAATGCCTTTACTACTTACAATATGCGTATGAATGATGCGCATACTTTTAAATTCATGCTGGGAACAAATATGGTTTCTCAAAAATGGGACTCTCATTGGTCCAGAAAAACGGATTTGATCAATAATGAGAATCCTCAGTTACCATTTGGTGTAGGCGTGGAAACTACCGGCGGCAGCGCCAATTGGGATGCTCAGTTAGGTTATTTCGGCAGGGTTAACTACGATTTCAGAAATAAATACCTTTTGGAAGCAAACCTTCGTTACGATGGGTCGTCTAAATTTCCTGAGCGCCTTCGCTGGAGGTGGTTCCCTTCATTTTCTGCAGGTTGGGTCATCACCAACGAAAATTTTATGGAATCGGCTAAAGACATTCTAAGTTTTGCGAAGTTGAGAGCTTCATGGGGTTCAATTGGTGACCAGTCTGTGAGCAATGCACTATATGTACCGACAATGGGAATTGGTAAAAACTCATGGCTTAACAGTTCTGGGCAGCAATTCTTTCAGTTAGGAACACCTGCTGCGGTCTCTGACAATATTATGTGGCAGGATATCGAAACGCTCAACTTCGGTGTAGATCTAAAATTTTTCAGAAACAAATTTGGAGTTGTGTTCGATATATTTGAAAGAAATACCAATAACATGATCATTGCTGGCCAGGCTTTACCTGCCACTTTTGGTACAGGTGCGCCCCAAAGCAATCTGGGCTTTCTTAAAACAAGAGGTTGGGAATTGGTGCTGGATTTCAATCACAGGTTTGCTAACGGTTTGGGTATTAACCTAATGGGCAATCTCTCAGATTCATATACAGATATTACAAAAGCTGCAGACTGGAACATTCCCTGGGAAGACAGAATTATCGACAATACCTTCACCACAGGCAAACGTTATGGTGATATTTACGGCTATGTTACTGACAGGCTGTATCAGAAAGATGATTTTGTATATGATGCTGACGGCAATTTTATACAGGAAACGATTGTTTGGAGAGGCAATGCTAAAGTAACCAACAAACTTGCCGGGAATAACCCTGTGTACCAAACCAATTTTGAAGATGGTAACCAGGTATTATTAATAAGTCCAGGTGATGTGAAATTTGTGGATGTGGATGGGGATGGTTATATCACGCCAGGCCGCGGCACATTTGGTGACCCTGGCGACCGTGTAGTTATAGGCAACTCGCTTCCACGTTATGAATATGGTTTCCGTGTAGGTGTTGACTACAAAGGGTTCGATTTTTCTGTGATGGGTCAGGGCGTTGGCAAAAGGGCCATTTGGGGTGCTGGTTCGCTGGCAATACCGGGTTTCCATGCAAAAGACGGTGGTATGCCACAGGCAATTGCCGGAGATTTCTGGAAGGCCGACCGCACCGATGCGTTTTACCCCCGAGCCTGGAACCTGAACGGTGCCAACTCTGGTTACGTCATGGTGCCGCAAACAAGGTATATTTTGAACATGGCTTATTTCAGAATCAAGAACATCACATTGGGCTACAATTTCTCGCCTCAACTGTTAGATAATATTAATCTGAAGCAAGCAAGGCTATATGTATCGTTAGAAAACTTTATTACGTTTGATAAACTACGGGGACTTCCAATCGATCCTGAAGCTATTTCAGGTTATTCTATGCTTGCAGACAACTATAACCTGGGCCGTACAGGTACTTCAGTTCCTGTATTTAAAATTGCTTCTGTAGGTCTTAATATCACTTTATAATATAAAAAACTCGAATACTATGAGATATATTTATACTTTTTTAATAGTGTTTTTTGCAACAACGCTCGTTGGATGTAAGAAATTCTTAGACAGGCCACAGCTTAGCTCCGATAATGATGAAACGGCCTGGACATCTGAGCAAAAAGTCAGACTGTATGTTAATGAGTGGTACCCTTCTACTTTTATCGGTTATAACACTTCGTTTGCCACAGATGGTGCCGCTTTTGGTGGCTTTACTTTTAGCGACGATGTGGTGTACATTGGCAACCAAAGCGGGTTCTCATTGGCGGTGCCTAATAGCAGCATTTGGGGAATGGGCAGAATTCGCTCTATAAATCTGATGCTTGACCGGGTACAAAACAGAATGCAGAGTATTTTAACACCTGAAGCGTTTGATCATTGGGTAGGCGTCGGTCGCTTTTTTAGAGCAATGGAATATGCCGAACTTGTAACAAGGTTTGGAGATGTGCCGTATTATGACGAATTGGTTGGCGACACCGAGTTAGATAAACTGTACAAACCCAGAACCCCACGGAACGAAGTAATGGATGCCGTTTATGATGATTTGAAATTTGCCATGGAAAAAGTAAGAACCAGCGACGGCGATCAGTTTGTAAACAGGTATGTTGTTGCAGGGTTTGCTTCGCGTATTGCACTTTACGAAGGCACATGGCAAAAATACTATTACAGCAATAATGACAGGGCACGGAAGTTTTTGGAACTGGCTGTGGAGGCAGGTGATTTGGTAATGAACAGTGGCAAATATGATATCGTGACAGAATTTAGAACGTTATTTACTTCAAATACGCTGGCAGGAAACCAGGACGTAGTGTTCTATCGTCATTATGATGCAGCAGTTAGTATCACGCACTCAATAGCCACCTTAAACAATCTGGCAGAATCAATTGCGTTTGGTGCTACAACCGATTTTATTAAATCATTTATTTGTGCAGATGGCAGTGTATGGCAAAACTCTACATTACCAAATGCAAGCAATTTTTCCATTGACAGCATGATCAAAACAAGAGACCCAAGGCTGGAAGCTACTTTTTACGATAACCCTACGCCCAGAAACCGGGCATCCTACTGGTATGTAAATAAGTTTGTACCCCGCAGTGTGGCAGCTTCGGTGGCAGCAGGTAACACGCCACCTCCTGAGTTTTCTTCAAACCGTAATGTAACAGACTACCCCGTTTTCAGATATGCCGAAGCATTACTGAATTGGATCGAATCAAAAGCCGAACTTTCAACATTAGGTGGCAGCGCGGTAACGCAAGACGATATTAACCGTTCTATCAATAAAATTAGAAACAGACCAATAGCAGCGGAAGCTGTAGCAATGGGAGTTAAGAAAACAGCGGCCATGGATATCGATAATCTTCCCAACGATCCGGAAAGAGACCCGGCTGTTCCTGCCTTGATTTGGGAGATCAGGAGGGAAAGAAGAATGGAGTTTGCATTTGAATATTCACGCTATGAAGATTTAAAACGTTGGAAAAAATTGAACTATATGGATACCGATGCCAATCCCGAATTACTTTCTGGCGGATGGGTTAATTTTCCTACAGAGCTACCATCTGAATTGGTTCCGGCAAAGGTAGGACAGATAGGTGTTGTGGCAGCAAACGGTACATTTACGGTTTACTCCGGTACCAACTCGGCTTTAATGAGAGGATTTTTTCGGGCACCCAATACCAACGGCCGCAGGCCATTCCTGAATATAGCTGGCGTGAATCCATATCTGGCACCTGTGGGTAGAAATCAGATCGAAGATTATGAATCAAAAGGCTATGTGCTTGCGCAAACCGAAGGTTGGGCAACTAACTAAAACCTGTGGTCATTAATTTCTAAATCGAAAA
Source organism: Bacteroidota bacterium (assembly GCA_023423285.1). Classification (GTDB taxonomy): domain Bacteria; phylum Bacteroidota; class Bacteroidia; order Chitinophagales; family Chitinophagaceae; genus Niabella. The sequence goes on along the minus strand of JAFAFV010000235.1, from coordinate 2,651 downwards.
TATATAGTATTATGATACATTTTATTTTAAAATATCCGGCGATGATGATGATCTCTGTAATGGTGATTTTCATAGTCTCCTGCTCGAAAGAGCTTCCAAAAAATGTCGATTCCGATGATGCGGTTGTTCTTCAGTCAATTAAAATTGTAAATGCTGGCGCAGCCGGTAACCAGGTGGTTGAGGGCGTTATTGATGAGGATAAAAAAACGGTTTCCTTTCCGCGGTTGGATACTCTGACAAATTTTGATGCCATAAAGTTTGAAGCAGTTTTGTCAAATGGTGCCAAACTCGACCAGGAGTCTTATCTTTTTGATTTTGGCGAAGGAGAAGCCACAAAAACGTCGGTGATAAAAGTGATAAACAATAAAAGATTTCGCGAGTACCTGGTAACACTTCGATTAAATATACCGGTATTCGGTGCTGATTTTGGGCAACCACAGATTTATGATAATTCGATTAATAGCTTGGGAAACCCCATTTATCCTACGTTCTCAAGTGCGCTTACCCGTGGATCAGCTTTTGACGGTCAGCATGTTTTAATTGTAACTAGACATGCAATGGGCTCACATTTAATTAAAGTAAGCGATTTGGAACAAAATAATACAACCCCAATCCCCTTAAATTTAACAGGGGTTTCAGGTGGAACATTTCCGGTGTGCGCTGGTGCACAAGTTAATGGCCATACTTACATAACAAATCTTTCCGGCAATTCCGCTGCTTCACCTTTGAAAATTTACCATTGGACAGATCCAAATGCCGAACCTCAATTGATTTGGAGTTCGGTAATCCCCGGTGCTGGTGTGCGTTTAGGTGATAATATATCAGCAAATCTGGATGAAAATGGCAACGGCTTCTTTTATTTTGGTAGCAATCCATCTGGGTTTATGGGTAGGCTAACTGTAACAAATTACACAACCGTTTCTGATCCCTTAGGCTTCGCTGCAACACTGCCATTGGGTTATAATACTTCGTTTAACAAAGTGGCTAGCACTTCCGATTATGTATACACTGGATATGAAGGACCTATTAGGTTGGCGTCGGAATCTGGTTCTGTTTCTTATGCTTTAAGCAACACAGCCGTACCTGTTAGAGGGTCTGATGCTCATGTTATTTCATTTAACGGCGAACGCTATTTAATTATGATAACCGCAGCAAGAACCGGGTCAGAGCCAGTGGTTTTATATGTATATGATATTACCCGTGGTGGATCTACCAAAGAGGCGTTGGAGTTATTTGATGCACGTGCAGATAAATCGCCCGTATATGAGTATTCATTAGGAGGTACTCCCACCCCCAACTGCTTTACACAGTTAAAATGGCATGTTAAGAAAAATGCAGAGGGCATTGATGACAAACTAATGCTCTATGCAGCACATACAGATGCTGGCTTTGTTTTGATAGAATTCTCCAAAAAAGAACAAACTAATTAATAATCTTTCACTTTTAAGTTTCCCTGTATTATCAGGGAAACTTAATCCCGTACATGTAAAACAATTAAATTGAGCTAATGAAAAAAAGAACACATGTTTTATTCTGGGCCGTTGCTATTATTATGTTAATCAATGCCTGTACCAAAGATAAAGTACAACCTAACCCCGATCCTGATCCTCCCACGCCTCAGCCGTCCGAATTAAAACTTCCTAAAAAGGAAATGCGTGCTGCGTGGATGGCTACGGTGTGGGGGTTAGACTGGCCGGAAACTGTGTATACCGAGGCTGCTCAAAAGAAAAAATATACCGATTATCTGGACAAGTTTAAGCAGCTCAACCTGAACGCCGTTTTTGTGCAGGTAAAAGGTATGGGCGATGCTTTTTACAATTCTCCTTACGAGCCGTGGAGCGCCAGCATTACCGGCGTTAGGGGGCAGGATCCTGGCTATGACGTCATGAAATTTATGATAGACGAAGCGCATGCCCGCGGCCTGGAGTTTCACGCATGGATCAACCCCTTTCGCATGGCTACAAGGGCCAATAATGCCACGCCTTACCCTGCACTGCACCCTTCTGTTGATCCTACCTGGGTGGTGAGCCACGAAAAATGGCAATTATACAATCCCGCGGTGCCAGAAGCCCGGCAAAGGCTGGTGGATATTGTAAAGGACATTGTTACAAAATACGATGTAGACGGCATTCATATGGATGATTATTTTTATCCCGATCCTACTTCCGCAGGCGTCATGGTTTCTGATCAGCCCGACTATGTAAAATATGGCGCCGGCTATGCTACCATACAGGAATTTCGCCTGGCAAACGTGGATAAAGCCATCAAAGGTGTGTATGATATGATCGTGGCTACAAAACCGGGCGTGGTATTTTCCATTTCTCCCACATCAAATTTTGATTACAACAAAAACACGCTGTATGCCGATATTGTAAAATGGGCTTCACAGGGTTGGATGGATGTGGTGATACCACAAATTTATCAGCATGCGTCGTTTGGAACAAGGCTAAACGATTGGGACAGGTTCAATAACAAGCCGCATTTAATGATAGGCCATGCTATTTACTTTCCTGAGTCAACGCCCGCGCAGTTATCTACCGAGCTGAACCTGGTAAAAAATAAAAGAGCCGCAGTAGGCAGCCTTTTTTACAGCGCTAAATATTTAAATACCAAACCTGAACTTGCCAATAAAATGGCAGAAATTTACAACA
>JAFAFV010000208.1 GCA_023423285.1 Bacteroidota bacterium | reverse complement strand
GTTGTATACTGGCCGTCAGTATTACCTCGTAATATGCTGATAAGCATCCCGCTCAGGTTGTGCTTTTCTTTTATAACACGGTTGTATTCCAGGAGAGCTTCCAGGTAAAAGATTGAGCTTTGAATCCTATTTCCGCCCGATGAAAAATCAAGGTATTCCTGGCCGGTTGTTGGGTTAGCAACGTTTATCATATAATCGCCTGTTACCCGGTCAAAACTTTCGAGATAATAACGGAAAGGCTGGTATTGCCTCACCATATCATACCTTGAAGTTCGATTGGTATTAAACATGGTTCGAAATTTTAAGCCTGGCGTTATAAAGCGCAAGTCCTGCTTCAACTCCATTTGGGCCATCATAACAGATCGGTCGTATTGCCTGTAACCTTTTAGAATTTCAGCATAAGGATTAATGTTTGACACACCGCTTTCGGGCTGAAGCAACCCACCAAACATAATATGCCTTACATATGCATGTGCCGAATCTACCGGGTAAGCAGGCACAAAATCAACAGGGCTACTCCTAACTATCTGCGCATAGCTCTCACTTCCCCCGATCACCGGCCCATTATAATTATCAAATATTCCATTCAAACGGACCATCAGTTCCGTAGTATTTGTCAGAAGAAAATTAACATTGGTACGGAGTGTATAACTTTTAAGATTGATATTATTATTAAAGTTATTTACTTTATTTACTTGCAGCATACCATTATCCTGCGCAAGCGAACCGGCAATATAGTAAGTTGCCACCTTTCCCCCGCCGCTCACATTTAAGTTATGCCTGTGATTAAAAGTATAATCTTTAAATATGGCGTCCCTCCAATCTACAGCCGGATAAATAATCGGAAATTTTCCTTCTTCTGTCATTTGAATTTTTTCTGAACTGTAAAATGCCGGCTCAAGGGGAGAACGTGCATACACGGCATCGTTGTAAAGTTTCATATACGAAACGGGGTCCGCAAACTCAATATCACGGGTAGCTGTTGAAATGGAACCTTCCGAACGCAATGAGATCACTGGTTTGCCCTCTTTTCCTTTCTTGGTAACAACGTAAATTACGCCGTTTGCCCCACGTGCACCATATAAGGCTGTAGATGTAGCGTCCTTAAATATATTAAAGCTCTCTATATCATCTGGCCGCAAGCGCGCAAGCTCAGTAACACCCAACTCAATGCCATCGATTAAGATCAAAGGGTTCACTTTTCCAGTTCCAAATGATGTAACACCTCTTATAAAAAAATCTGCATTATCCATTCCAGGTTCGCCGCTTCGCTGAAATGCGATAATTCCCGCGGCCTGACCAGCCAGCGCTGTAGTAAGATTACTTGAAGGAATGCGCAGATCATCTGGTTTTATAGAGGTAACAGAACCTACCATATCTGTTTTGCGCTGCTGCCCTCCAAAAGCCGTAACCACAATTTCGCCCAGTTGTTGTTGATCTGCGTCAGGAAATAGCGTGATTGTCATCTCCCGCGCTGTTCCCGCAACTACTGTTTTGGTAATGTACCCCACAGATGTAAGAATGATTGAATCTGAAGCATTGTTTATTTCTAATACAAACCGGCCATCATTATCAGTAGCAGTTCCTCTGCTGGACCCTTTTAATGAAACCGATACCCCCTCTATAGGCTCATTTTTTTCATCAATCACCCTGCCGTTTAAAATCCACGAGGATTGAAACAGGGAGGCGTTCATTTCTCCAGCCGCTAAATTATATTTAGCAGCATAAGCGGTTGTGTGAACAAGTACAATGACAAGAAAAGCTAATATTAATCTCATAACTGCCAGCCTTTGGTTCATCAATAATAGTTTAGTTATACTGTCGCGGGAATGTATGTGGCAAAAACGATTTTTTTTCCTGCTTGCAATTGATGCACGAATTTGTCGCACATTTTTTTGCTTTGCCTGAAGAAAGCTACGTTCAGTTCCGAAATGTTATATGAGTGGAAATTGTTTCATATTTTATTTCAGCAAACATAACCGTTGACGTACCCGCAAAATAGTAAATATTATTTAAACTCCAACTTTTTTATAAAAAAACTTACACTGTAAAAAAAATACAATGGCACCTATAAAAAATTGTATCGTATTTTTATAGGTAATTTTTTTTTAGAAGTTGAGACTATGGATCAGGAAAAAAATTTATGCTTTTTATAGAAATTCAAATGCTTTACTATTTAATTATTTTAAGCATTGCTTCTGCCATATTAAGACCGTTCTCTCTTTGCGCTTTAGAATTAAAGTGCAGACTATCTCCAATATGACCGAGTCGGCTTGCTTCGGAGAATGCTACATTCTCCATCTCGGAAGCAGTTTCTTTTAAAGCGCTATTAACGATGGGATAGTATTTTGAACGGAGAAAATCGCCAAGTCCTCCAATGACAACCGGTAACTCATCATTGCCCAGATCTGTTCTGAAATTTGTGATCAATTCTTTAAGCCTTTGTTTATATAGCGGCGCATCCTTACTGTTCGAGTCAGATTCTCCCTGTTGCCAAACTATGCCTTTCAGAGTTCCATATTTCATGGCAACTTTGGTTTTTCTGATAGCTTCTTTATATAACCCATGTGAATTGTTCGGAGTCCAATACGAAATTTTTGTTCCCCCCACCGCAGCTGGAACCAATAGTATCTTCCTGTCGGGGTATGATTTTGAAATGGCTTTGCCAAAAGCAAGCCCAGGCCCGCTTCCGCGATTTTTTTTATCGTAGTGCAAGGGCTCCTTCGCGGGTATTACATTATCGTTGGCACCCAGAACAAACACGTTGTTACTAACCACAGTATCTTCTTTTTCTAAAATTCCCCTGCCAGCCATATTAGACTGCCCTACTAACAAATACAGGTCATACCCGTTATTTTTCATCGCTTTATTAAACGAAGAACATGAAAATAAAGTAACGAAGAGGCAACTTAAGAATACTGCAGGTAAAAGATTATGATGGTTCATGATATATAATTTCTTAGTTTAAATCTTAGCGATTTATTCTGTTCTTCTTCAACATTTTATTTTGTAGTTGGTGCATTTTTTCGGCAAACCGTTCTCCTAAGATTCGGGCTGATGTCGCATCTAAATGAGTACCATCACCATTATGAGTTAGACCATCTGCTTTAGCAACAGCAGTATTTGGTACTTTAGTTGGTAAGGATTTCAGAGCTTCGTTTATCAACAAATACCTGTCACGGTAATACCCAAGCTCGCCGGCTACAAATGGTACATTTTTATTGCCAGCCTCCTGGCGAAATCGTTTAATCAGTTCTTCAAGCTGGTTTAAATATACTTTCGATTTTTCTTCGCTGCTGTTGCCCTCACCCTGGTGCCAGATAATGCCTTTTAAAACACCACTTTTCATGGCAATATGAAGCCTTTGAATTGCATCGTCATAAGGCTGTACCCCTAAGGCTTCTGCCCCGGGCTGCCATGATTCTATTGCAGTACCTCCAACCGCACAGGGAATCACACCAATTTTTATGTTCTTATTATTTGAATATACCAGCATTCTTTCAGCAAAACGTAAACCGGGCCCCACACCTGCCACTTTGGGTTTATCAAAATGTAACGGATCCTTTGCTAATACCCATTCATTGTCTTTTGTCAACATCAGCAATCTGCTGTTATGGGGGCTTGATAAAGAATCTACTCTCCCTCTGCCTGCCATATTAGATTGTCCAACCAAGAGGTATAAATGGAAATCAGGATCGGGTTTATTCTGCGCAATTACGTAATTACCCGTTATCAAAACGATCATTAAAACACATAATCTTCTCATACTTACTTTTTCAGAAAAAAATCAAAAAATGAATAAATAATTTCATTCGACTCCTGATCCGGTGCATGCATAGGCCGGTTGGTCATGGCTACCCTGTTCTCATATCCCAAGAGTTTATTTACAGCAATCGTACTATTCAAAGCAAGCCATCGGCGCGGAGGATCTTCTGATCCCCCTGAAACTAAGAAAGGACGGGGAGCCATCAAAGCATGCAGTTCATGCAGATCGTAGCCCTCTTTTCTCAATTCAAGATATAACCCTTTTGCCGGGTTATCCGCCGTAATTATACTTCTCTTACGCCAAGGCAATGGATGGTACCC
>JAFAFV010000204.1 GCA_023423285.1 Bacteroidota bacterium | reverse complement strand
CACAGTCGCTCCGGTTTTATTCGGCTTATACCGCGGGCGTTAATGCTTACATTAATAAGCTCAGTCATAGTACGCTGCCGCTGGAGTACAAGTTACTCAATTTTCAACCCGAAGAATGGACCAACCTGCGCACAGCGCTGTTGCTTAAGATGATGAGCAAAATGCTGGCTTCAGGAGAAAAAGACCTGGTGTATACCAATCTGAGGGCTATATTGACACACGAGCAGATCAGCACTTTATATCCTCAGGTACACGACTCGCTAGTGCCCATTATACCCAAAGGCGCCATTTTTCCCACTCCGTTAGTGCAACCACAATATCCAGCCAATGCAGATGCCGCCTATTTTGGCAGCAGTTTTACCACTGAGGCCAAGGACATTGATAAGCCAGACCCAGGTAATGGCAGCAACAACTGGGTGGTGGCGGGCAACAAAACTGCCAGTGGTTTTCCCATTCTTTGTAACGATCCACACCTGGAACTGTCATTGCCTTCCATCTGGTACGAAATGCAATTGACAACACCTGCTAACAATGCCTATGGTGTTACACTCCCTGGCAGTCCTTACATCATCATCGGGTTTAACGATAGTATTTCCTGGGGCGTTACCAATTCTCAAAGAGATGTGAAAGATTATTACAGTATCAGGTTTAAAGATGCATCTCGAAAAGAATACTGGTTCAATAACCAATGGCGGCCCACGCAGCAGCGCATAGAAAAAATAAACATTAAAGGAGGCGCCATGGTGTATGATACGGTAGCTTATACCGTTTTTGGTCCTGTGCTTTATGATGGCAGTTTTGCTGATACCGTAGCGCATAGTAATGCCTTGGCGGTTACCTGGGCCGCACATGATACAGGCGATGATGGCTACAGTTTTTACAAACTCAACCACGCCGCCAACTACAGCGAGTACGTGGAAGCGATTAAAACTTTTGAATGTCCCGGTCAGAATTTTATATTTGCTTCAAAGACCGGGGATATTGCGATATGGCAGCAGGCGAAATTTCCGGCACGCTGGCATGGACAGGGCTTGTACGTGATGCCTGGGGAGGACAGCAGTTATATGTGGCAGGGTTTTATTCCGCAGCAGGAAAACCCTCACATGCTAAACCCGGGCAGAGGTTTTTTACAAAGTGCCAATCAAAGGCCAGCAGATGCTACGTACCCGTATTTCATTCCGGGTGGTTATCTTACAGCCAGGGGCATCGCCGTGGAAAAGTATCTTTCGCAAATGAACAGCATTACGGTGCAGAATATGATGGAGCTGCATATGAACAACTTTAATGTAATGGCTGAAGACATGTTGCCGCTGATGTTGCAGAACACAAATATTACAAGCCTTACGGGTGATGCACGTAAATATTATGAAGAAGTGAAAAACTGGGACCTCACAGCCGCGCCTGCATCTCGTGGGCAAACTATTTACCAGGTGTGGTTCGACAGTATTCAAAACGGTATTTGGTATGATGAGATCGGTGCTTTTACCGGCTTTGCCGGGTTGCCAGACGAGCAGACCACGATGGAGATGCTAAAGAAAGATACCTCCGCGCTTGGCTTTGTAAACAATGTGACCACAGCACAGCGGGAGAGCCTGAGAGATGTAATAACCGAGGCATTAAACCGCGCGGCAGCAGTGTTATCGGAAAGTGATAAAGCAGGCAGGCTTTCCTGGGCAAAATATAAAGATGTATCTGTTTTTCATCTGCTGAAAACCATCACACCCTTTGCAAGAACCGGGCTGAACGTAGGCGGGTGGAGCAATACCATCAACGCCATGAAAAAGAGCCACGGACCAAGCTGGCGCATGATCGTTCACATGACCTCACCTACAGAAGCTTTTGGAATATATCCCGGTGGGCAAAGTGGCAACCCCGGCAGCAGGTTTTACGACAATGCAGTAGATACATGGGTGGCAGGAAAATATTACAAGCTATGGATGATGCAACCCGGCGATGTAAAAGACAACCGTATAAAATGGGCAATGCAATTCAATTAGCAGGTACAGTCTTAAATTAAAATCATGCGTTTGATCTTAAATATTTTATTGATAGCCATTATAGCATTTTTTGCAGGGCTGTATTTTTCGTGGTGGACCATTGCTGTGGCTGCTTTTATAGTTGTAATGCTTTTACCATTAAGGCCTTCAGCAGCTTTTGTTGCCGGTTTCACGGCTATTTTTTTATTGTGGGTCGTTCTGGCTGCATCTATCAATGCCGCTAATGACGGTATTCTTGCAGGCCGCATCGGGCAGTTGTTGAAAACAGGAGGCAGTCCATTTATTTTAGTTTTAGTAACTGGTTTAGTAGGAGGTCTTGTAGGCGGATTTTCTGCCTTAAGCGCTTCATATATCCGTTTCAAAAAAAAGTAAACATCAGCAATTGTTTTCATATTACGAATATTTTCTTATATTGTTTTTGTGAGCGAGTCAATACCTACCATAAAAGAAATTGCAAAAAGGCTGAATGTTTCGGTTTCAACGGTTTCAAGGGCGCTCAGCGATCACCCGCGGATAGGTTTAAAAACTAAAGAAGCAATCAGGAAAATGGCAGAAGAAATAGGTTACGAACCGAATCCCAAAGCTATATTTTTCAAACAGCAAAAAAGTTTTGTAATAGGCGTAGTGGTTCCGCACATTACAGAAGATTTTTTTTCGCGCAGCATTAATGGTATAGAAGATACGGCCATCGAATATGGCTATACTATTTTATTTGGACAAAGCCATGACAGCCTTGAGAAAGAAAAGCAGGTGGTGAACGCCATCAAACGCCAGCGGGTAGATGGTTTGATTATTTCTTTGTCAAAAGAAACCAATCATTATGAACACCTTGAAACCTTGGAAAAACTGAACATTCCCATTGTTTATTTCGATCGCGTTCCGCCAAGCGATGAAGTAAACAAAGTGTATTGCAATTTGTACACCGGTATGGTGGAAATGATTGAATGGCTGTTTAAAAACGGTCGTAAAAGGATTGCCTTTATTAACGGTCCTAATGAAATTGCCGCCAGCCGTGACAGGTTTGAAGGCTACGTGCAGGGCATCAGCAAAAGAAAGCTGAAGGTGGACATGCAAATGGTGGAGCTGACAGATCTTTCGGAAAATAGTACCGCCACGGCAGTGGAGAAGTTGCTGGCATTAAAAAGAAGGCCCGATGCCATTATTACCTTCAACGATTATGTGCATCTTGATGCAGTAAAACACGCCCGCCACTTGGGAATAAAGATTAATGAGGAAATCATGTTTGCAAGTTTTGCCAATATATCTATGAACAAATATACTGCTCACCCGCCGGTAGTTACTATTGACCAGTTTCCTTACAAACAAGGCAAAACAGCTATGGAACTTATTATTGAAATTTTAAGGGAAAAAGTACAACCCCAATCCAACCAATATAAAGCCATTGAAATTCCTTCTGCGCTGGCTCTTAATCAAGCATTTTAAAATAGTACAAACGGTTGCGCTCAAAAGTTTTTCACTGTTACTTTAACTTTAGAGGAAATTTAATTTGCCATGATCAATGAAGTTTTGAAGGAGTATGGTTTTAGCGGTAACGGCTATCGTGTAGAAAAATATGGCAGTGGCCTGATAAATAAAACCTGGTTGATTGAAAAGGAAGATGAGAAGTATATCCTGCAAAAAGTGAATACATCGGTATTTAAAAAACCTGAACATATTGCTGACAATTTGGAACTGATAGATTGCTATCTGAAACAAACCAATTCAAACTATTTATTTACTGCTCCACAAAAAACGCTCAGCGGTGAGGGGTTGGTAAAATTGGACAATTCGTATTACAGAATATACCCATTTGTAAAAAACAGCCGCTCATTTGATGTAGTGGCCACGCGCGAGCAGGCTTATGAAGCTGCGCGGCAGTTTGGCAGGTTTACCCGGCTGCTATCCGGTATAGACATCAGTAAGATCAAAGTAACGCTTCCTGCGTTTCACGATCTGTCGCTGCGATTCAGGCAATACCAGGAAGCGCTGCAACAGGGCAATCCGCAGCGCATCAGGCAAAGCAGCGAACTGATCGAAAACCTGAATCAATACATTTACATTGCCGGCGAATACGAGGCCATTAAAGCCAATCCAGAATTCAAACTGCGTGTAACGCATCATGATACCAAAATCAGCAATGTGCTTTTTGATGAAGATAACAAAGGTATTTGCGTGATTGACCTGGATACCGTGATGGCGGGGTATTTTATAAGCGATGTGGGCGATATGATGCGCACGTATTTAAGCCCAGTAAGCGAAGAAGAAAAAGATTATGGTAAAATTGAGATTCGCGATGATTTTTATAAAGCAATTGTAAAAGGCTATCGTGAAGAAATGGAACTTGAGCTTACCGAAACCGAAAAAGGCTATTTTTTTTATTCGGGTTTGTTTATGATTTACATGCAGGCGCTGCGTTTTCTTACCGATCATTTGAACAATGACCTCTATTACGGTGCTGCTTATGAAAACCATAATTTGCTGCGTGCCGGCAATCAAACACGGCTGCTGCAACAACTGATTGCCAGAAAAGATGTGCTGGAATCTTACGCTGGAGCTTCTTAAAAAACAATCTCTTTCTCTTTGATTATTCTCGTTAAATCCCTTACATTTGCACCCGCTTTGGTTCAAAGTGCCCGGGAAGTAGCGCAGGCCGGTAGCGCACCTGGTTTGGGACCAGGGGGTCGCAGGTTCGAATCCTGTCTTCCCGACGAAAGGAGAGATCAGCAATGGTTTCTCCTTTTTTTGTGCTCTCCGCGAAATGCCGCCTGGCTGAAACATACAACATAGGTCGCTTATTATTGAATATTTTTGATTTTATCTTTTTGAATAGGGGAGTAGTTAGTTTTAGATTGTGCGTTTACATGAATTTTATCGAAGTAGCATTTTATACCTGTTGCTATATTCATATCCTCTACGTTTTGAATATGAAAATGCAAATGCGGTTCAGAAGAGTTTCCGGAATTGCCGCAAAACCCCAGAAGTTGTCCTGTTTTTACTTTTTGCCCCGGCTTTACTACAATTGAATGTTGTTTAAAATGAGCAAAAAACAAATACTCATTATGTGCGGTTTTTAAAATCACCGTATTACCCGGAACATACACGGGGTTTGACATACCCGGTATGTTATCTTTAATGCCGTCAACCACCAGCACAACTTCACCATCACAGGGAGCAATAATTTCTTTGCCAAAAGCATAATAATCGTCATTGGTTTTTCCGTTTGTTTTAAATGATTTTCCTTTTTCATTTGTAATCACAAAGTCGAAGGCGTTTTTTTGAGCCTGATGTTCTATGTGATAATTGAGTTCTTTAGTATCACCACCCCAAACTACGGTCCATTCTTCTTTAAAAGGCAGTATTAGTTTTGAGGTATTTCTTTCAGGCTTTGGAAGATTATCTGGCTTATAAGGTTCAATAAACAAGCCATTAATCTTAGACTGGCCGTCAACAGAAATATTTACTGCATAAAGCATCCTTTCAAAAGTTGTTTTATAAGAAGCGTAAGTCTTTATATATTTTATGAATTCACGATGAGTAATATTACCTGCCTGATTTTTCAATCCGTTTAAAAAATCCTTTGTTTGGGCAAGTGGTAATGCGGCCTGCATTTCCGGTGAGAAACTTGCAAAAATCGCTTCATACCGGCTAGCATTATAGTTGGTTTCAAAGCTGTCAGCAGCCGTTTTATAAATTGCTTTTTCTGTTTGTGCAATCGTAAAGTTTGCCGTGAGTGTAAAGATTAAAAAAGCCAGGATTGTTTTCATAAAAATTATTGATTAGTCATCTGTATTGGTAATGCTATTGTAGGCGTTAAATGATGTTTATGATAGTTCAAAATTCTTCTATACACTTTCATCGTAAAACTTCAAGCGTGTGATTTATTCTTTAGTTATAAATGTAATGATGCTGTTGCGCAGCACTTCTTTGGGAAAAAATGTAACGGAGTCTTTATCTACCGAAATCTTAAAAAAATCGCCCTTACCCCGTGCAATGCTTTCTACAGATTCCTTTAGCTTTTCGGCTGATTCATCGCTCATCTCTTTTTCAATACTTACGTATTCCCGCCCGTTGTGATCTACTTTAATGATTACTTTTTTCATTTTTTTATTTTTTTGTTTAATTTTTCTGGGGCAGACTAATCATATCCGCTTTATAAAATATTTGGTTTGTAGGCACAATATTATGGCTATTCATGCTTATAAATTGTAGCGATTAAAGATAAAATTATCTTTTGCTACTATTTTAAAACATTTATATTTGCAGCCCTGCCCGGGTGGCGAAATTGGTAGACGCACTGTCTTCAGGTGGCAGCATTCGCAAGGATGTGCTGGTTCGAATCCAGTCCCGGGCACTCAACCCCCTTTTTTTACGGAGGCTCTACTGTTTCGGAGCATTTGAAGGCTGGTTTTAAAAATGCGGAGAAACAATAAAGCTATGGCAACGCAGTTGCTGTAAGGCTTTGGGTTAAGTCCGCCATTCACGTATTAACGCAGGTGCTATCTTTGCTATCTTAAAAGTGAATAAGAGGTAAAATTTTAAATCATTTTGTACTATGACGAATATAGAAAACAAAATAGCCTACATTACAGGCGGGACAAAAGGCATAGGTTTTGGAATAGCCAGGGCTTTACTTGAAAATGGGATTAAAATCGCCATTTCTGGCAGAAACATGAAAGATGTTGAAAAAGCAAAGCAAGCTTTAGGAAATCAAAATGTATTGGCTTTACAGGCTGATGTAAGGGATTTTGATGATGAAGTGAAGGCGGTTGAGCAAATTGTGGCAACATACGGAAAATTAGATATTGTTATTGCCAATGCCGGTTTAGGGAAATTTGCTCCCGTTGACGAATTAACCCTGGAAGATTGGAATGCAATGATAGATACCAACCTTACCGGTGTATTTCATACATTAAAAGCAACCGTTAACCAACTAAAACAGACTAAGGGATATTATATTTCAATTGCTTCGCTTGCCGGAACAAATTTCTTTGCACAGGCTGCCGGATATAACGCCTCAAAATTTGGGGTGGTTGGTTTTACACAGGCAGCAATGTTGGATCTGCGGAATTACGGTATCAAATGTACGACCATTATGCCTGGCTCAGTTACCTCTCATTTTAACGAACATATTCCTAATGATGCAGATGAATGGAAAATTCAACCATCAGACTTGGGGCAAATTGTAGTGGATTTATTAAAAATGAACTCAAATGTTTTACCCAGCAAAATAGAAGTTCGCCCAACTAAAACAAAATAACCATAGTTACAGGAAACGGTTTTTTATCTATCGGCCTTCAACCTATTTTCCGCCCCGCTGAAACTCTTTCAGCATATCATTTTTGATGCAATAAACTTCTCAATTGTGCGTATTGGCCAGATGATTTTCCATTTCTCATCATTGGCTTATTTTATCAGGGCGCTAACCGCATCAGCTTTTGGCAGAAACACTGGCTGACAGATCAATCGCTTCATTTAATAGTTCTTTGGCCACCCGTGCCACGTTTAAAAATAACTCCATTTCCGGCAGGCTTTCTTCTTTTTGCAGTTTTTCAATTTCCAGTTCCAGTTCATTGTGATCCATGCGTGTTTCATCAGGCCTTGCTGTTCCGGCCAGCACATCAAGGGTTTGCTGCAGCAGCTTGCTGATGAGGCGGTATACGTTTTTTAGCTCCGGTGTCAGCCGCGTTTTAAAATCATGTATGCCAAAGGCCGAAATGTAAGAAATGAGCGAGTGGTTGAGATAAGTAAGGTTAAACGCAGTTTGCTGAAAACCTCTTTTACTTTTTGGTTCAAACTGCATGCCACGCCAAGCCCTTGTAAGGGCACTGTCAGCATAATGCGCCCGCCGCCTGATGTGGTTATAGGTTTCTTTGTCCACGTCAAGATTATAAACACTGTCAAAATAATTTTTATTCTTTTCAATGGCGGTGAGCAGCAGCACCGGCAATTGTTTGTATTGCCAGTCGGGCCATAAAAAGCGCACTGCTGCAAATACAATCAGCGCACCCAGAATGGTATCAATCAGCCGCGGCCCCATAGCAGGCACGCCCTGTAGAAACTGTATATTAAATGAGGCCAGTACAAAAATGGTGATGAAGATCACGGCGCGCGTGTACCTTGTTTTTACCCAAACAAAAAAAGCAAAAATGGATCCAAGCAGTAAGATCACTTCGCCGGATTTGGTAGTAAGTATCTGCGCCAGCAACACGCCTAAGATCACTCCGGCAAAAGTACCCATAACACGGTGAAGCAACCGCTGCCGGGTGGCACTATAGGTTTGCTGGCATACCAGGTAAGAGGTGAGAATGATCCAGTACCCGTTTTCTATTTTTAAAAAATGAATGGCTAGGTAGCCAGCCAAAAAACAAAATGCCATGCGCGTGGCAAACCTGAACCGCGGATGCGTGGGATCCAGAATATTTTTCAACGATTCTCTTACCGGCCTGCCTTTGTAATTGATTTTATAAGAGATTTCACCGGATCTGATCATAGGTATATTTTGCAGAAGTTGTTCCAGCTCTGTAAGGTTTTTCATCAGCAACGTAAGCGATGTGTACAGAGGGTTTCCCTGCTGCGTGGCCACCATTTTTTGCTGGGCGGCAATGGCCCATTTTAATGAAACAGGATGCGTGTACGGGGTATTATCTAGCAGGGAATGTGAGTACGCCTGCAGGGTATCACCCATAGTGGAAAGAATCTGGCCAAAGCCCATCATCAGTTCACTACCGGCGGTTTTTTCACTAAGTAAATCGTACTCTTCATGGCTGGATGCCGCCCTTTCGTGTATTTCCTGCAACACCATCCACAGTCGGTAGAACGAATCAATCTTTGTCGAAAACGCGGTGCCGGATGTTTCTTTAAAACGGTTCAGATCGTTTTTGTAGAGTTCTATCTGGTCTACCACAGAAATATTTTGCAGCGCAAGTTGGTTGCGCAGGCTTTCCTGGCTTTGGGTATTACTGGGAAAAAACTTCGCTTTCACTTTAAAATATCCGCCCAATTTGGCAAACGTTGTGGCCAATTGTTCTTCCAGCAGGCGAAAGGGCCGTGTATAAAGAATGGCCAATGATACGATGCCATAAAACAGTCCACCCAAAGGCAGTAGCAGTGGTTGATAATACCACGGATAACCAAGGTACATACCCAACGTGGTATAAATTGTTACCAGAATGATACCGAACGTTACGCCCTGAACACGACTGCTGATGCCGCCGATAATGGTTAGTGCAAATGGCATTACAGTAAGCCATATACCTAGCATTAAGGGGTCGAATTTTAAAAGTTCGGTAATGGCGCTGGATATCAGCACGCCGATTAACGTGGCAGATAAAGAAAGGGCTCTGCTTTTGGGGTGCACATCCGTTTCAGAAAGGGCTATGCCCACCACGCCCATGCTAAGCGTGGCGCCTATAAAATATTCTCCGGCTATCACACAGGGAATTAGCATTAGGGCTATAGTTGCCGTTACTTTTAAAGCCCACAAGCGATTAGGGTGCTCCCAGAAAATATCAATCCACCAGGTTTTTAAATCTTCCAGTATTCGTTTGATCAAAAACATAGCTCGCAAGTTAAAGATTTAGTTTGGCAGCTACATGATGTTTCTACCTCGCAAGCAGACCATACACTTTTTATTATTTACCTATCTTAGCAGCTCATTTCAATCATTCATCTAATGGATTCATTGTATTCGAAAAGGGGCGTTTCTGCGCAAAAAGAAGAAGTGCATGCGGCAACCAGACTGCTGGATAAAGGACTGTACGAAAAAGCTTTTTGCAAAATTTATCCTGATATATTAGTAGGCGATGATAATTGGGTGAACGTAATGCACGCCGACGGTGCCGGAACTAAAAGCATACTAGCATACCTGTACTGGAAGGAGACCGGCGATATTTCTGCATGGAAAGGCATCGCGCAGGACGCGATTGTGATGAACCTGGATGATATGCTTTGCGTGGGAATTTACGATCAGTTGATCTTTTCTTCCACTATTGACAGGAACAAAACACTGATACCCGCCGAAGTGTTGAGTGAAGTGATCAACGGCAGCCAACAGTTTTTTGATGAAATGAAAAACCACGGAGTAAATATTACATACATGGGTGGCGAAACAGCCGACGTGGGCGATGTGGTGCGCACCATAGCCGTGAACGGAACGATGACAGCGCGGTGGCCAAAATCAAAACTAATCACCAACGAAGAAATAACGCCAGGCGATGTGATCGTAGGATTTGCCTCATTCGGCAAATCCGATTATGAAACAGAATACAACAGCGGCATAGCCAGTAACGGCCTCACCAGCGCCCGGCACGATGTGTTGCAGAAGCACTATGCCAAGGCTTTTCCCGAAACATTTGAATCATCATTGCCTGAAGATGTGGTGTACATTGGACCCCACAAAATGACGGATGCCATTACCGTAGATGGTTTTGAAACCAACATCGGGAAATTATTATTAAGCCCCACCCGCACTTTTGCACCTGTTCTAAAAATTTTGCTGCAGGAGCATTTTAGCGATATCAACGGCCTGATTCATTGCAGTGGAGGCGGGCAGACAAAATGCCTGAAGTATGTGCCTGAAAATGTGCGCGTGGTAAAAGATAATTTATTTGAACCCCCTGTTATTTTCAGCATTATTCAAAAAGCAAGCGGTGCCGATGCGCGGGAAATGTACCAAGTATTTAATATGGGCACCCGCATGGAAGTTTATACCCATGAAAAAGCTGCCGATAACATCATCAATATTGCCAAATCATTAGGCGTAGACGCACAGGTTATCGGTCGTGTAGAAGAAAGCCAAAAAAAGGAATTAACCATTCAAACACGCGATACGCAAATTCATTTTTAAGGGACTTTGCTAACCGTATCTCATTCTTAGTAAAAAAAGCGAACTTTACGCTGCTATGAGATGGACAAAAAGGCAGGTACAGTTTTATACCCTTTCATTTTTAAAGCACGATTTCCGTGCGAGTATAACAGTATTTTTTGTAGCACTGCCTTTGTGCCTCGGTATTTCTTTGGCCTCCGGCGCTCCGGTTTTTGCTGGTATTATTGCTGGTATTGTAGGCGGCATTGTTATCCCCATCATCAGTAAATCAGAATTGAGTGTAAGTGGCCCGGCGGCAGGGCTTACTGCTATTTGTGCTACAGCAATTGCTTCGCTTGGCTCCTTTGAAATTTTTCTTTTAGCAGTTTCGCTGGCAGGTATATTTCAGTTGCTAATTGGTGTGTTCAGGCTGGCGGGGTTCACTCACTTTATTCCATCTGCCGTTATTAAAGGCATGCTGGCCGCCATTGGCATTATCCTTATTTCTAATCAAATTCCATTGTTGATTGGTTATGATGAACCAGATTTTTACAAAGGTGCTTTGTTCAACATCATCACATTTGATCATATATACCACAACGTTACAGATTTGTATGAGAAAACTTCAGTGGCAGCCATTATACTGGTAATGGTTTCATTCCTTGTATTATTTTTGTGGAATAAATTCCTGAAAAAGCACATTCCTTTTCTGCCTTCTTCTTTTGTTGTAGTGCTGGCGGGCATGGTGTTGGCAATGGCTTTTGAAAAATGGATTCCTGCATTTCAATTACGTCCGAACCAGTATGTCAATATTCCCGAAGGTATTTTCTCCAGCATTCGGTTTCCTGATTATAAGGTTATTTTTAGTAACGTAACGATTTGGAAAACTGGTATTGTGATTGCTTTTGTGGCCAGCCTTGAAACCTTGCTGAGTGTGGAAGCCATTGATAAATTAGACCCTTACAACCGCATCACGCCGCAAAACAGGGAAATGGTGGCGCAGGGAACGGGCAACTTTGTTAGCGGACTGTTTGGTGGCCTGCCCATTACAGCCGTTATCGTTCGCAGCTCTGCCAATGCTGAAGCAGGTGGCAGAACAAAACTTTCGTCTGTCACACATGGCATCTGGTTGCTGCTGGTAGTACTGTTTGCAGTTCCCCTGGTCAATCAGATTCCCTATTGCGTGCTTGCAGCAATACTGATACGCACGGGTTATAATTTAGCCAAACCCAAAATGATTTATACTGTTTACAAACAGGGGCGTGAACAGTTTTTGCCTTTCATTGTAACCCTGCTGGCTATATTGTTTACAGACCTGCTGATTGGCGTGGTGATAGGCGTGATCTATGCCATTTATTTTATATTGAAGCATACTTACCGCGGGGGTTATGTGCTGAGAAAAAGTAAACAGGGTAGTATCAAATATTTTTATATTGACCTTGCCATCAACGTAAGTTTTTTGAACAAAGGGAAAATAAAAGAATTGCTCGATAAAGTACCCGAATACTCTGTAGTTACCATTGACGGAAGCGATAGCGTGTATATTGATCGAGACGTTCTGGAAGTGATACAGGAATACAAGCCCAAGGCCCGTCGCAAACACATACAACTTATATTAAAAGAAATTCCTGAAGTGCAAACAATCACGATTCATTAAAAGCAAAGTTACTTTCCGGAATTACTTATAAAATAAATCCATTCCATCTTTTAATTGCTGCACGGCGTTCAGATGCGTTTGCTCACAAACGGGGAGGGTGGGCCGCCACACAGATTGCATAAAGCCTTTCAGATGTTTGGGATCTATTATTTTTTTGCAATAATCCACAGTTCCCGCCATATTGCCATTAGTTGAGTGATTGCTTCCTGTAGGAACCTGGTCAAAGCCATGCTCCTGCAATTTCCCGTAAAGATTCACATATTTTATATAAAGGGTTCGCGCGGGTTCGTTCAGTTTTTCCAGTTCACTCCTTTCCAATGATTTGCTGTAATAATACCAGTTGGATTGCAGAACAGATTTGGGCATCTTTTTTAAAAATTCATCCGGATGATCCCAGGCGAGGTCAGACCAGATCCATGAGCGTGCATTTCTTTTTTCAACAAGATCAACCAGGTAATAAAAGTCGTGCCACCACAAATCTTTTTGCCGTACCACCATGTATTGGTGCGTCGTTTGGTTCTGGGGATTTTCTTCATCCATTCCAATATGAAAATAGCGGGGTTTGCCAAATATATCGCACACCTCGTTGATGAGATTTTTACATACTTCATAATATTTTTTAGTGCCTATCATGCGCTGGTAAGGCCCCAGCCACGCTTTGTGCCCGGTAGAGAAATTGAGTTTGGGAATCGGTTCCAGGCCCATTCTTCTAATCTTACCCAATTCTGTTTTTAGTTGTGTTACGGTCCAGGCACCCTCAACAGCTATTTCCGGATGGCTTTGGTACCGCACGCCATCGCCCAGGTCAATAATCACCGTATTTAAACCAGAGTTAGCAGCAGTTGTGAGTACATTGTCCCATACTTTTTTGTCACAAGTAAGAAAGGGGTGGTATTGCATCGCCCACAACATGGCATCTCTGCACGTTTTAATTTTAGTTTCGTCGTAAGCGTGTTTGTATTGTTCGGGAGTATAATCTACCCACATGTTATAGCTGAGATGTATGAGTATTGACCAGATCATATCATCTTTTCGCGGCTCAATCTTTGGGTTAGAAAAAACGTCTGTTGATACAGCAGTTGCAATTGTGGCAGCAGTGACTTGCTGGAGAAAGTTTCGGCGATCCATCATTAGAATAATTTTTGAGCTACTAAAGTAAAAATAATTTTCGAAATTGCGGTAACGTAAACGAAAATGTTTTAGTAATTTGTACCGGATTTAAAACATCGCAGAATTAATTTATAAATCTTTTTACTGCGGCCAGCGATATTTCTTATAACTAAAACTTCCATCATGTCTTTAATCTCAAGGAGAAATTTTGTAAAGAAAACATCAGTTGCAGCATTAGGGCTTACACTTGCTTCTTTTAAGAATGATCAGAATAACCCCGCTCAACTAAAAACAATTAAAATTGGCATCATCGGTACCGGTAACCGTGGCACAGCACTTCTGAACAATCTTTTAAAGATTAAGGGTGTCGAAATTACAGCACTTTGTGATCTTACTGAGGAGCGAACATCAAAAGCTTCAGCAATTTGCACAGGACAGGGGCGGCAAAAGCCTGCCATTTATTCTGGTGATGAAAAGAGCTACGCAAAATTATTAAATAACGAAAAGTTAGATGTGGTGATCATTGCAACCTATTGGGACTCTCACGCGCCAATTGCACTTGCGGCAATAGCAAAAGGGATCGTCCCTGGTATTGAAGTTCCGATGGCCCTTAGTGTGAAAGATACGTGGCGATTGGTGGAAGCATCGGAAAAAAGAAAAGTGCCTTTTATGATGCTGGAGAACTGGAGTTTCAGACCGGATAACCTTGCTGTATTGAATATGAAGCGGGCAGGGGATTTTGGCGAGATCGTGCATTGCCATTGTGCTCATTCCCATGATTGCATTGATCATTGGTTCTTTGATGCCAAAACCGGCGAATGCCGTTGGCCGGCGCAATATCTTGCAAATTTTAATCGCGACCAATACCCGACCCATAGCGTGGGCCCAATCCTGAGCTGGATGGATATTAATTGTGGTGATGTTTTTACCGAGATATATTCAACCGCTTCTGCCTCCAAAGGCATTAATGCATACATGACCCGGAAGTTTGGAGCCGGCCATCCGAATGCTAAAAAGCAATGGAGGCAGGGCGATATTGTTACGTCCACACTGAAAACAAAAAAAGGCAAAACTCTTGTAATCAATTATGACATGCAGTTACCAAGACCGTATGCAAACAGGTGGATGCTTCAGGGCACTAAAGGAGTTTATGATGAAGAAAAAGCTTCAATTTACCTTGTTGATAAAAGCCCGGATTACCATAAATGGGAAGCATGGAAGCCTTACGAGGATAAACATAAACATAAATGGTCTCAAACAGATGCCTCCGGATCACACGGCGGTGCCGATTTTATCATGCTGAGGGAGTTTATCACATCTTTGCAAAACAACCGCCCGTTGCCGCTTGATATTTATGATGCAGCTGTAATGACTGCTATTGTTGAGCTTTCCGGTTTATCCATTCAAAAAAATGCACCAGTTGCTTTTCCGGATTTTACGAAAGGTAAATGGAAAAACAGGCAACCTTATTTTGCGGTTTGATTACGGGTTAGAAGAGAAGTTATTTACTTTCAACGTTTTTCTTTTTTGTTTTGCCACGGCTTTATTTCAGCACCGGCCATTTTTACAATTTTAGGAGTGAATTTACCTACTGTATCAACCACAGTTTTTTGGCTTTTCATTACCGTTTCAATATCCTTGTAGGCAAAAGGCGCTTCATCCAGTCCCGCGCTGATGAGTCTTACGCCTTTTTTTTCCAATTCTTCTTTTAATTCCTTTTGAGTGATGTTTTGCAAAGCTTTGCTACGACTCATTTTTCTTCCGGCGCCATGAGATGCGGAATTAAGAGAAGCTACTTCCCCTTTTCCCTTCACTATAAATCCCGGAGCCGCCATGCTTCCGGGGATAATGCCCAGCACATCTTTGCCTGCAGGAGTGGCTCCCTTACGATGAACTATCACTTCTTTGCCATTCAACATTTCTTTCCAGGCAAAATTGTGATGGTTCTCCACCATCCTAAGTGGTTGGCGGCCCAGTTTATTTGCAATTTTTTCATGTATCACATGGTGGCAGGCCGATGCGTAATCGCCAGCAAGGTTCATGGCAAGCCAGTATTCCACGCCTTCTGCTTCATCAAGGCCAAGCCATGCAAGGTTTTTAGCTTCCTGCGGCAGGCGGCGTTTGTTGATGGCAAGGTTTGTATAATGATTTGCAATATTTGCGCCCAGGGCTCGGCTGCCAGAGTGGGAGAGCAGCCCTACGTAAGAGCCAGGTTCTACATTCAGCACTGCATCTTTTTTTGAGATTTCAACAATGCCAAACTCTACAAAATGATTGCCGCTGCCACTGGTTCCTAGTTGTTTCCAGGCGCGGCCATGCAACTCGCGCAGTAGCGGAAGTTGGCGAAATGCATCGTGTTCCATTACTTCATGATCTGCCTTTATATCAAATTGTGCTCCGCTGCCAAAAAGGGTGGCTTCATTAATTTCGTGTACGAAATGATCTTCACGTGTTGTTAGTTCTTTGGGATCAATATCGTATATGCTCAGGCACATGCGGCAGCCTATATCCACGCCAACGCCATATGGAATTACAGCATTTTCTGTTGCAAGCACACCGCCAATGGGCAAACCATAGCCCTTGTGTGCATCCGGCATTAAAGCGCCCGCCACGGCAATGGGCAGTTTTGCAGCCGTGTACATTTGTTGCATTGCACCTTCGTCAATATGTTCCCGGCCAAATACATTAAATGCAATGCCATTATTGTTAAGTGAAGTTTCCTGCTCTGCGGGATCGGGTATTTTAGGCGCAAGTTTTTCAGCAATTTTGCCTAACACTTCATCTTCAAGGTAGTTTTCGGGTGTACTTAAAATTTTTATCAGAACATCCATTGCTTCCTTCTTAGAGGTGTGCTTATAGTTCTGGTGCATGATGTTCATGGCCACACTGATAAGCGGTCCCTGCGGATAGCCAATTTCCCGTAATTCCTTTCCTGTAATGTTTAGTTTGCTCAAAAACTATGTTTGGTTTTAAAGATATGATTTTGCCGGGAATGGTCAATGGATAATGGTTAAAAGTAAAAAGCGAATGTTTATAACTTTACCAACTTTTTTATCTACTGCGCGTTATGGTATTGTGTGATAAGAATCGTAAATTTACCACATCTGACTACTTTTATTTTTTCATTTTAAACTAATATTATGTTCGCCGGAAATTTAATTACCTACATTCTGATTGGTATTGTTTTATTAGCCTTCATGGGGTCCTTCTTTATCGTTAAACAACAAAGCGCAGTTATTTTGGAAAGGCTTGGAAAGTTTCTGGATATAAGAGGCGCAGGTCTTCAGATGAAAATACCATTTATTGATTCAATAGCTGGACGCCTGTCTTTAAAAATACAACAGTTGGATGTGATGGTGGAAACTAAAACCAAAGACGATGTATTTGTGAAAATCAAAGTGTCGGTGCAATACGTAGTTATAAAAGAAAAAGTATTCGAGGCTTTTTATAAACTTGATAACCCCTATTCGCAAATCACTTCGTATGTATTTGATGTAGTGCGTGCTGAAGTGCCGAAACTGAGGCTTGATGATGTGTTTGAAAAAAAGGATGATATTGCCATAGCAGTAAAATCTGAATTACAGGAGGCAATGAACGAATACGGCTATGATATTATTAAAACACTTGTTACAGATATTGATCCTGACGTGGAAGTGAAGCACGCCATGAACCGCATTAATGCAGCCGAAAGAGATAAAGTGGCGGCACAATACCAGGGTGATGCACAACGCATACTGATTGTGGAAAAAGCAAAAGCCGAAGCTCAAAGCAAACGCTTACAGGGCCAGGGCATTGCAGACCAGCGCCGGGAAATTGCAAGGGGATTAGAAGAATCTGTGAATGTATTGAACAAAGTGGGCATCAATTCCCAGGAAGCGTCGGCTCTGATTGTGGTTACCCAGCACTATGATACACTACAGGCAATGGGCAGCCATAACAAATCTAACCTGATTCTATTACCTAATTCGCCAAGTGCAGCAGGTGACATGCTCAACAGCATGGTAGCATCTTTTAGCGCGGCCAATAAAATAGGTATGGAATTACAAAACCAACATAAAGAACAGGAAAATCAGTCAAAACCGCCACAGTTAGCTAAAGAGGATTATAACGAAGATCCCCATGCAAGAGATTAATATTTGAAATTATTGACTGGTGTACGGTATTACCCTGATTACGCAATAATGCAATTATCCCTTTGTTGCTGAGTAAATGCCCTACGCTTACGCCGAAAATTTTGGCTGTTTTTTTAGCAGCAGAAAGTATTAGTTGATTATTGCAAAAGCTGTGCTAACGTAAAGTAAAGACTAAGCTAAATAAAGCCGCCGCCCATTGTAAGCCTGATAATGCCAATGATAATGACAATGACAGCTACAATCTTACCGCCTCTTGAATTACCGAGGTATGAAAAGATTAAGGCGATTACGGCCATTGGAATAATCAGCCAATACATCCAGCCGAGCAATGGAATAAAAGCGATCAACGCAATGATGCCAGCGAGTACAGCTACGATTCTTGCTAAGGTTTTCATTTTAAATAAGTGAGTTTCCCGAAAATAGCACAATTTAATATGCATAGAAACTATTCTGAAAGAATTGTAGTGGAATAGATGTGGTACTCGCCCGGCAGCAACGTTTTTGTGTATATAGTGCCTGCAAGGTTCATCACCTGATTATTTTCCATTACATCGTACCAGTTACCAGCCGCTCCAAAATTAATGTTTGCCTGATGGCTCGTCACGTCAAAATTACCCACCACTACCACGGTAGTAGCGCCTTGCGTGAGTTTTATATATTTTACAGCGCCTAAGAAATCAAATGAAATATTTGTAGTT
>JAFAFV010000062.1 GCA_023423285.1 Bacteroidota bacterium | reverse complement strand
AGGTACGCATTTGCGATACAGGCGAATGGATGGTAAACATTATGCTTGGTGAAGACGACAGGGAAAAAAAAGAATTGCTTTTAAACCATTTGTTGCATCAATTCCCCAACATTACTTCGCTTTTATACACCATCAATACCAAGCGTAATGATAGCCTGCACGGCCTGGAACCTATAGCTTACCATGGCAAAGGCTTCGTGGTGGAAAGACTGGAGGATTTTCAATTTAAGATAGGGCCAAAATCGTTTTTTCAAACCAATACCCGGCAGGGAACTGAATTGTACAAAGTGGTTAGGGAATTTGCAGCGCTTACCGGCAATGAAACCTTATACGACCTGTATTGCGGTACTGGTAGCATTGGTATTTTCTGCAGCAAAAACGCGGGAAAAATAATAGGGGTGGAAGCGATTGATGAAGCGATTGAAGACGCTAAAGAAAATGCACGGCTGAATGGCCTGCACAAAGCCAATTTTTACGCGGGAGACGTAACAGATATTTGCACCGATGAGTTTTTTGCGCAGCATGGCCGCCCCGATGTGATCATTACCGACCCACCACGCGCCGGCATGCATGAAAAGTTGATCAAAAAGATCAATGAAATGGAAGCGCCCACAGTGGTATATGTAAGCTGCAACCCGGCCACGCAGGCGCGCGACCTTGCTTTGCTGAATGAGAAATATAAAGTAACCAATATTCAGCCGGTAGATATGTTTCCACACACTTTACATATTGAAAATGTGGTGCAGCTAAAACTACGCTGATCATAAATACCAAAAGGTTATATTCGCTAATAAATACCATAGCTTGAAACCAAAACATCTTTTACCCATAATTTTTTTAGCAGTAGTGGTTTTGCTGCTGTCCTGTCGCGGATGTGATAGCAATACCGAGCCGCCGCGCGTGGGTATTGACACGCTGGTGTATGAAGCGCCTGCTGCGGAGGCAGACGACACCGTGGCAATGTTAATAGACTCGCTGCTTGCAGCATCTGCTGCCACGCCCACACCTGCAGACGATACTGCGGCGCTGGCCTTAAAAGCCCGGCTAAAAGCCGATACTCTTTCGGGTATAATTTCTGATGAAGTGAAAAAAGAAATTATAGAAGCCCGCGATTATATGCGCCAGAAACAAAACCCCTGAGCTGCTGAACAATAAATCTTTCAACCTGTTATCTTTGTTCCATGAGTAATTTTTACACAAGGCCTGCCAGCAATTTTCCACCTGCGGTACGAAACCTGATCATGCTGAATGTATTGGTGTGGGTGGCGCAAATTCTTTACGATCCACGTATTAATTTAACCAACATCATAGGTCTTTGGCCAATAGGAAACGAAAATTTTCAACCATGGCAAATCATCACACACATGTTTGCCCACGCAGCCTATAACCAGAACATTTTTGGTGAGCCGGTGGGCGGCATCATCTTCTATCATATTTTGTTCAACATGTTTGCCCTGTGGATGTTTGGCCGTATTTTAGAAAACGTGTGGGGCGCCAGGCGGTTTACCATTTTTTACCTGGTTTGCGGGTTGGGCGCTGCGGCGGCCCATCTGGCCATGCAATATTTTATGGGAGATGAAAACCTGGCCGTTGGCGCCTCAGGTGCTGTTTTTGGCATATTGGTAGCTTTTGCTATGACGTTTCCCAACACTGAATTGTATATCATGTTCATCCCCATTCCCGTAAAAGCCAAATGGGCGGTGCTGGGCCTTGTGCTGCTGGATCTTTTTGGAGGATTTTCAAAAATTTCTGGTGATAACATAGCTCATTTTGCCCACCTGGGCGGTGCGCTTACAGGTTTTATTTTATTAAAATTTCAAAACAAAAACAACCGGCGAACGTTATATTAAAGTTTAATACCTGGTCTTAAAACAATGTCTATTTCCCAAAGAAATTTCGATAGCAGGTTATCGTTTGGCACACGAATGAACCCACTGGTGATCCTCATTGCGCTCAGCATGATTACTTTTGTGGTACTTGCTTTTTTTAAGGCCCTCAGTCATGTACGATATGGCGAACATGCCGACATTCAACTGATTTTTGCAAAAAACACCCTGGCCTGGTTTGCCCTTTCACCGGTTGTGGAAACAGCATTTTCCAGGGGCTGGACACTTATTACGCACGCCTTCGTGCATATTGGTTTTTGGCAATTATTCACCAATATGTTATGGCTCTGGTGCTTTGGGCATATTTTTATTGACCTTACCGGCAATTGCAAACTGATACCTGTTTTTATTTATGGAACCCTGGCGGGTGCCTCCGCCTTTTTAATTACGGCCACATTCCTTCCCTCATTTCAGGCGCTGCCGGAAACACATCATTTTTTTGGTAACGGCGCAGCTATTTTAGCCATTGCCGTTGCAGCCGTTACAATCAGCCCCAATTATAAGTTGTTTCCCATTCTCAATGGGGGCATTTCTTTGTGGATTGTGGGTATTATTTATTTGGTGATTGATATGGCTACTATCCCTACAAATAATCCTGCTTTACACGTAGCCCATCTGGCAGGCGCTCTTGCCGGATATTTATTTGTATTGTTGCTGAGAAGGGGTTTTGATGGTGCAGGTTGGATGAATAACTTTTATGATTGGTTCATCAACCTGTTTAACCCTGATACTAAAAGCCAGATTCGAGCAAAAATGAAAACAACCAGCTTTTATCAATCAGCAGGCATTCCGCGTTATAAAAAATCGGTTAACCTTACCCAAAAACGCCTTGATGAAATTCTTGATAAGATCAATATAAATGGCTACGACAAGTTAACTGAAGAAGAAAAAGAATTGCTTAAAAAAGCAAGCAAGGAAGATTTTCAACAATAATCTATCAATACCGCCGCACTTCATCTTAAATTACTATATCACAATATATGGCAACTACTAAATTAACCATCTTAAACAACGGATCACTAAAAGTTGACGGCGATTTTGAAATTGTGGATGCTGAAGGCAATGCATATGACCTTGCGGGCAGAACAATAGTTTCGCTGTGTCGATGCGGACGATCTCAGAACAAACCTTTTTGCGATGGCAGTCACAAAGGCTATTTTGAGCATGACGCCAAAGCATTTGCATTACCACCCAAAAAGCAATAAGGCCCCGGAAAAAAACTCCAAAGCCTTATTGTTTTTACAATTTGCCTCGTCCTAAAATAGGTTGACACAAAATCAGTTCAACCGTTATGAACAAAGGACAATTTCGGGTTCGCAAGCGGACTCAAAAAGATTACACTTTAGCCTTCAAATTACAAGTTATTGAAGAAG
>JAFAFV010000202.1 GCA_023423285.1 Bacteroidota bacterium | reverse complement strand
TGGTACGCGGCGGGCATATTCTTATTATTGCTGGTCTTTCCGTTTCACTCCGCCGTAAAAGGCACGGAATCCATCATAAGGATAGGAGGTTTCCAGTTTCAGCCTGCTGAGTTTTGTAAAATAACCGTGGCGCTTGCCCTGGCAAAATATCTTTCAGTACCCGAAACCGATTTCTCCAAATCACGCTCGCAACTAATAGCCGCGGCAATTGTGCTGGTGCCTGCTGTGCTTACCATTTTACAAAAAGAAACCGGTCTGGCGCTGGTGTTTTTTGCTTTCTTCCTGGTAATGTATCGTGAGGGATTGCCTGCCATCTACATTGCCATTGGGCTGGCACTGGCAATACTGGTTGTAGCCACCCTGCTGCTTGATAAAAATCTTTTGGCAATAATTATTACTGCGGTTGCTGCTATTGGTGTGTATCTGAACTGGAAAAAAATAAAGCGGGATAAAAGCCTGCTTATTAAAATCGTACTGATATGGCTGCTTTGCGTGGGCATACAAAGATTTGGCGTGCCATTTTTGTTTGCAAATGTTTTTGGCAAGCACCAGGTAGAAAGGATTTACAGTACCATTGGTAAAGACATTCCCGATGAATATTTGAAAGGTGAGCAAAGAGAAATTAATGAAAAGACAGGAAAAAAAGACAATACCGCAGATTACAATGTGAAACAGTCTAAAATAGCGGTGGGCAGCGGCGGGTTTTGGGGTAAAGGTCTTTTAAGTGGTACGCAAACACGCTATGGTTTTGTGCCAGAACAAAGAACCGATTTTATTTTTGTAACGATTGCAGAAGGCTTCGGTTTTGTAGGCTGCGTTTTGCTGGTGGGGTTGTACGCCCTTCTTTTAATGAGGATCATCCGCATTGCTGAACGCCAGCGAAGCACCTTCAGCCGGTGTTATGCTTATGGAGTGGCAGCGGTTTTGTTTTTTCATATTGCTGTTAATATTTGTATGGCAATCGGTTTAGCACCGGTAATTGGCATACCATTACCATTAATCAGTTACGGCGGCACATCGCTGTTAACTTTCTCTGTGCTGTTATTCATTTTAATAAAACTGGATGCTGACAGGCAGATGGTGTTGAGGTAATTTTTTTTTCTATCTGCTGTAACTTTTTGTTCTCCCTGCACGTATCACCATCAAAGGCTTAAAAATTGTAACTGCCAACGGCTTATGACAGAGCGTGAATATAATAATTGTGTAAAAAACTATGCAGACAACGTGTATCGTTTTGTGCTAAAGAATTTAAAGAACGTGCCAGACGCGGAAGATGTGGTGCAAACGTCATTTGAGGTTTTATGGCAGCGCCGTAATGAGGTAACTACGGCTGATCCTAAATCGCTCCTTTTTACCATTGCGTACCGCAAAATGATAGATCTGATACGTAAAAGAAAAAAAGTCAGTTATCACGATGGAATGGAACCTTTTGATAGTGCAGGCCACAACAGCCTCGCTGATAGCAACCTGAAACAGGCATTAAACATGGCGCTTGACCGTCTTGATGAGACCCGCCGGGCACTGGTGTTGCTGAAGGATTATGAAGGTTACAGTTACCAGGAGATCGGCGTTATTACATCACTTTCCGAAAGCCAGGTAAAAGTGTACCTGCACCGTGCAAGACTACAGCTAAGAGAGTACCTTGTAAAAATTGAAAATATTATTTAATGACTGACCACCGGCATATAACCCACGATAATTACGAAAGCTGGTTTCTACTTTATATTGACAACGAGCTTTCTGAGGAGCAGCAACAACAGGTAAAACAGTTTGTTACAAACAACCCACACCTGGCGTTGGATCTGGAGGCTTTGCGGGCTGTCATAAACCATCCCGATGAAAAAATTTCTTTTCAAAATAAAGGCAGTCTCTACAAAAAGGCTGATGATGAATTGACTGATGAGGAGCTGATCTTATTTCTTGACGGAGAGGCAGATAACACTTTTTCTGAAAGGATTGCAAAAAGTAATAGCCGGCAGTTACAGCAAAGGTTATCTCTGCTTAGAAACACTTACAGTATTGCCGATGCTTCCATATCTTATTCTAAAAAAGACATACTTTACAGGCGCGGCAAAGCCATAGCTATGCGTACTTGGCTATTTCGGGTAGCCGCTGCCATGATAGTTGCTACTGCTTGCATTTGGTTATACAGCAACACCAGTTTGACACCTAAAGATCAGGGAGATCAGTTAGCCGCTCAAAATGCATCCATGCCTGATACACAAACAGCGCCACCGGTTGCGCATGTAAATTCTGAGCAAAAGGATACTGTATTTATAGAAGAACAATTGATGATTACTAATGCAAATACATTTGGTACAATGCCTAAGGTGCGCAACATAGCGGCTAACCATACGTCGCAGCAAGCGATGATAACAGAAGAAAAAAAACCTTTTGCTACTGTAACGCCAGAGCCCGAACCAGAGCAATTTTCTTCGGCAGTTATAAGATCAACCATCGAACCTGATATAGATGTATCAGCTGCCATTGCTTTTGAAGAACCCATGCCAGCGGCAACCATAGCTGCTGCCACTATACCTGAACCCCAAAAAAAGCGCAACCGCTTCTTTAAAAATGTTTCTGAAAAAATAAAAGAAACGGCAATAGATGTACTTTCTGATGATAATGAAAATATTATTGTGGCAGGTTTTGCCATTAACGTAAGAAAATAAAATAGAGTATGCTTAAAAAAATGATTCCGGCACTGTGTGTTTTGCTGGCAACCGGCAGCGCGGCTGCGCAAAATGAAAATGCAAAATCTGATACGGTGGAAGTAACCGTGAAAGTGATTAAAAAAGAAACGGGCGATAGCGTTCTTATAGACCACTCCGGGCGCAAATGGGTTCGGGTAAAGGCAAAGCCTGCAAATGTAACAACAAGCTGGTGGGGAATGGATATCGGGTTTTCTAATTTTTCAGATAATACCGATTATGCTTCTGCTGAAGCGCAGGCATATGCACCGGGCAGCGATGCCAGTTATTTTGATCTGAGAAACGGCAAGTCAGTGAACGTCAACATCTGGTTTTTTAATCAAAGGGTGAACCTCATCAGGCATGTGGTGAATTTGAAATATGCTGTAGGGTTGGAGTTGAATAATTATCGCTATAAAAGTAATATTCGTTACAATGAAGAACCATCATTAACACAGGTCGTAATGATGGATGCAACACCAGGCCGTAGTTACAAAAAGAATAAGCTGGCCGCAGATTACCTTACTGTGCCTCTGATGCTGAATTTTAATTTTTTACCAGAAAATAAAAGAACCGTCTCTGCCAGCAAATCAGGTGTAAGCGTAAGCAGCAGTTATGGTTATGGTTTTAGCGCGGGTGTAAGCGCGGGGTATTTGTACACGTCAAGAAATAAATTTATTACTTCTGATGAAGGTAAAAGAAAGATCAAAGATGATTTTGGTTTGCGCCCGTGGAAGATTTCCTACGTGGGGGAAGTAAATCTGGGGTACGTCAGCATCTATGGTTCATATGCCACAAAAAGTATGTACAAGCATGGGCTTGATATGACTCCTTATAATGTAGGGTTGAGGTTTGGATTTTGATATGCTATTCGTTATTTGTTTTACTTTAGCATGCTATTAAATTTTCATAAATGACGACTGCTTATTTCTCAAAAATTGAAGAAAAAATATTATCCAACTTAGCGAATGCTAAACATAATTTGCAAATAGCAGTTGCTTGGTTTACTAACCACAAATTAGCGGCATCTGTTGAACAGCTTTACAAATATAAAACTACAGAATTGAGCGACCAGGATTCACACGAATTAAAAGAAATAAGGCATTGTTTAAGATTAATAGAAAAGAGGATATAGTTGCTTAAACTGTCAATTAAAACCAAATCTTTAACGATTTGAAATGAAAGCTTTCCTATAAATTTGTTTGGACCATAAAGTTTTATGATGCGGAAATTTTTATTTTCTTTTTTTTTGTGTGCTTGCTTGTTGCAGGCTTCTGCTCAAACGGAGGTTCCGGGTGTAGATACCATTAACATGGGTGGTATTACCATCATCAGAGATTATTCGGATACCATAGTGCACGAAGAAAAAAAGCCTTTGTTTAAAAAACTTGACAGTAAAGTGCGCCCAAGAGCGGTAAAAACTGACTGGCTGATTGTGGATGTAGGTGTATCGAATTATGTTGACAAAACAAACTATGCAGGCACTGACGCTATTGATTACGGGGGGCCAGGCGTGAACGATGAGTGGCTTCACATCAAACCATTCCGGTCGCGCAACGTGAATATTTGGTTTGTAATGCAGCAGGTAAACCTGGCCAGCCATATTCTAAATTTTAAGTACGCGCTGGGAGCAGAAT
>JAFAFV010000085.1 GCA_023423285.1 Bacteroidota bacterium | reverse complement strand
CCGGAAGGTATGTGTATGAAGACCGCTGGGGCGGAGAAATGAACTGGGAAAAGAAATACAGGGGCGGCGATGAAGTGTATGGAGAAAGCATTTATACCAGCCGCTGGGAATTGTTTGGAACTTACCAACTACCTGTTAAGGAAAGAGTTTTATTTCAGTTCAGCGCCAACGGACATAACCAAAACTCAGTTTACGGAACTACACCTTATATAGCCAAACAGAAAATAATTTTTGGCCAGCTTACCTGGTTTAAAACTTTGGGAAAACATGATCTTTTAACCGGTCTTACCTACCGGCATACTTATTACGATGATAATACACCAGCCACTGCCAGTGGTGTAAATGAGCAAGTCAACCAGCCTTCCTATACAGGCCTCCCGGGCGTTTTTGTACAGGATGAAATATCAATGAATGATAACAATAAACTATTGCTGGGCATGCGCTATGACCATCACTCGCTGCACGGCAGCATTCTTACACCGCGTATCAATTACAAATGGAACTCAAAAAATAAAAATAATGAATTACGCCTGGGCTTTGGCAACGGCTATCGCGTAGCAAATGTTTTTACAGAAGATCATGCTGCTTTAACCGGCGCCAGGGAAGTGGTTTTCATCAGCAATCTTGAACCGGAAACATCCTGGAATGGCAATCTGAATTTTGTAAAGAAATTTTCAGCAGGATACGCATTCATCGGTTTGGATGCAACTGCCTTCTACACTTATTTCAATAACAAAATCATAGCCAACTACGACAGCGATCCAAACAAAATTATCTATGACAACTTAAGTGGTCACGCTGTGTCTCAGGGCATTTCATTAAACATGGATATTGTTTTTCCGATGGGATTGAAAATACTTGCCGGCGCCACCGCCATGAATGTTTACAGCAAAGAAGAAGGCATTAAAACAGAGCAACTCTTTACAGAAAAATTAAGCGCCACCTGGAATGCCGGCTATGCGTTTTCTAACATTGGTCTTACTGTTGATTATACAGGAAATATTTATGGCCCCATGCGTTTACCATTGTTAAACGAAAATGATCCCCGCGACGAATATTCTCCCTGGTGGAGTATTCAGAACATTCAACTGACAAAAAAAGTGGGAAAGTATGTTGAAATTTACGGCGGCATCAAAAACCTTTTCAACTGGACGCCAGCTAAAAGTGTACCATTTCTCATTGCAAGAGCCCATGATCCGTTTGATAAGAATGTTCAGTTTGACGCAGAGGGTCAACCGATGATAACGCCGGAAAATCCATATGGACTTACTTTTGACCCAACTTATATGTATGCGCCCAACCAGGGAATGAGAGGCTTCTTAGGCTTACGCTACAATTTGTTTTAATAACATAAAATGCACCATGAAAAAAACTAAATTGGTTTTAATAATGGTTTTTTGTTTAAACAGCGCTGTTGCTACCCAAACAAATTTAATACCGATTGAACAATTGGACAGCCTAATGCTCATTGAGAAAAAGCCTGTTCTTATACTGCTTTCAACAGAGTGGTGCAAATATTGCCAGATGCAGAAGCATCAACTGAGGAAGAACAGATCTTTCTTAAAACAGGCCGACAGTTTTTACTATATTGTTTTTGATGCAGAAAGAAAAGACCCCGTCACATTTCACCAAAAAAAATTTTACTATACACCAGCCGGCATGTCATCCGGTATTCACGAACTTGCCGTAGCGCTGAATGGTTCAGAAAATACAGCTTTTCCTACCTGGATTGTATTAAACAAGGAATATCAGGTTGTTTTCAGAAGAAGTGAAGTGCTGACACCAGCTGCAATACAGGAGTTGCTTAAAGGCATCAGGCATTTACAGAAAACGCCTGACAGCACTTCATCCCCACATCGCTTTAGTATTCATCCCAGCTTTTGATCTTCAGGTCATCCACCTCAAGCGTGCAAAACGCAGTTATAAAAGCTGCTGCCAACCGAGCATTTGTCAATAACGGTATGTTGTAATCTACCGATGCACGGCGAATGGTATAATCGTTGGCCAGTTCGCGTGAACTTACATCTTTGGGGATGTTGATCACGAGGTCAAAGGTTTTTGCAGCGATTAAATTCTTCACGTTCATCTCTCCCAGCTCATCGGGCCACATTACCGCTGTAGCCTGTACGCCATTATCTTCCAAAAACTTTTGTGTGCCTCTTGTAGCATAGATCTTATACCTTTTTTCCTGCAATAACTTACATGCTTCCAGCAAATCTACTTTCGACTTGCTTTCACCAGAAGAAATCATCACTGACTTTTTTGGAATAGTATACCCTACCGATAACAATGCTTTCAGCAATGCTTCTGAAAAATCATCTCCAATGCAGCCAACCTCTCCTGTAGACGACATATCCACACCCAAAATAGGGTCAGCATTTTGCAAACGGGAAAAAGAAAACTGCGAAGCTTTTACGCCTACGTGTTCCAGTTCAAATGCGCTGCTGTCGGGCTTATCATAAGGTGCATCCAGCATGGCGCGCGTAGCCATTTCTATAAAATTTCTTTTAACAACTTTTGATACGAACGGGAACGAACGTGAAGCACGCAGGTTACATTCAATTACTTTTATTTCGTTATTAGTAGCTAAGAATTGTATGTTGAAGGGTCCTGTAATATTCAGTTCGCTGGCTATTTGCCTTGATACTTTCTTTATGCGGCGCATCGTTTCCAGGTACACTCTTTGCGCGGGAAAAACCAATGTGGCATCGCCGGAATGCACACCAGCAAATTCTACATGTTCTGAAATGGCGTACTCAATAATTTCGCCATTTTTGGCCACAGCATCCATTTCAATTTCTTTAGCATTCTCTAAAAAAGAAGAAACCACAACCGGATGTTCTTTGGATACATTTGCTGCAATGGTAAGAAATTTATGTACCTGTTCTTTGGTGTAGCAAACGTTCATGGCTGCGCCGGAAAGCACGTAGGAAGGGCGAATGAGAACGGGGAAACCCACATCGCTGATGAACGCGTCAATATCATCAAAATTCGTCAGTTCCTTCCATCTGGGCTGGTCAATGCCAAGTTGGTCGAGCATGGCAGAAAATTTATGCCGGTTCTCAGCCCTGTCTATTGATACAGCCGACGTACCCAGTATGGGAACATTTCTTTTATGCAACTTTATAGCCAGGTTGTTAGGTATTTGCCCGCCCATTGAAACGATCACACCTTTCGGAGTTTCCAGATCAATCACATCCATCACGCGTTCAAACGACAGTTCATCAAAGTAAAGGCGGTCGCACATATCATAATCTGTGGAAACGGTTTCAGGGTTGTAATTGATCATAACCGACTCGTAGCCCAGCTCACGTGCTGTTTGCACCGCATTTACCGAGCACCAGTCAAACTCAACCGAAGAACCAATGCGGTACGCGCCGGAACCAAGAACAATGATGGCTTCTTTGTCTGATATCGCAGGCTTGAAAGATGGTTGATCATCGTAAGTAAAATAGAGGTAGT
Organism: Bacteroidota bacterium; assembly: GCA_023423285.1. Taxonomy (GTDB): domain Bacteria; phylum Bacteroidota; class Bacteroidia; order Chitinophagales; family Chitinophagaceae; genus Niabella. Next base: position 7,113 of record JAFAFV010000085.1, on the reverse strand, counting down.
TTGTTTTTTCAGGATCTTCTGACGCAACGGTATTGATGCGCCGCACCGCAGGCAAAATATTTTTCTCTTTACGATGTTCCCGCAGCCGCCACATTTCTTCCTGCTGGTTGCCTCCCGGGTCTTCTACAAAACGCACGATCTGAAAATCAGAAAAACCCAGTTGCTTTGCCAGTTGCAATACATCATCTGGCAATTCTTCAATGGTTTTATATGTTGCCAGCTTTTTGCTGAAGGTAACAATGTTCTCAAGCTTTTGTAAGAACCATTTATCAATTTTGGTCAGCGCCTCCACCTGGTCTACTGTGTAGCCTTTTTCAAAAGCTTCGGCTATGGCAAAAATACGCAGGTCGGTAGGGTTGGATAAAGCTTCATCCAGGTTATCAAAATGCAAATCATTATTACCCACAAAACCGTGCATACCCTGCCCAATCATGCGTAGGCCTTTCTGAATGATCTCTTCAAATGAATGACCGATAGACATGATCTCGCCCACAGACTTCATTGAAGAACCTATTTCACGGCTCACACCTTCAAATTTGGTTAAATCCCAGCGTGGTATTTTTGCGATCATATAATCAACCGATGGTGCCACGTAAGCAGAATTGGGCGTTCCCATTTCACCAATCTGGTCGAGCGAATAACCCAAGGCCAACTTAGTAGCCACAAAAGCCAGCGGATATCCCGATGCCTTAGATGCCAGAGCCGATGAGCGGCTCAGCCTTGCATTGATCTCGATAATGCGGTAGTCATTGGTTGCAGCATTAAAAGCGTACTGTATGTTGCATTCACCCACGATACCGATATGGCGCACTGTTTGGCGGGCCACATCTTCCAGCAACTGCACCTGCTCTTTTGATAAAGTGATGATAGGCGCCACCACAATGCTTTCGCCGGTGTGAATGCCCAGGGGATCAAAATTTTCCATGGGCACCACGGTAAAACAATGGTCGTTTTTATCGCGTATCACCTCAAATTCAATCTCCTTCCAGCCTTTCAGGCTTTCTTCTACTAAAATTTGTTTTGAATAAGACAATGAGCTGGTACATAGTTTCACAAATTCTTCTTCATTATTGGTAATGCCCGAACCCAGCCCGCCCAGCGCATAAGCCGAACGTACCATAATTGGATAACCAATGCGATTCGCAACTTCTATAGCTTCCTCTACTGAACCAACGGCTTGCGATACAGGCGTTTTTACCTGTATTTCATCCAATTTTTTTACAAACAGATCCCTGTCTTCAGTAATCATAATAGCTTCCACAGAAGTACCCAGCACTTTTACACCGTGTTTTTTTAGGGTTCCGCTCAGGTACAATTCTGTTCCGCAATTGAGCGCTGTTTGTCCGCCAAAAGCCAGTAAAATTCCATCTGGCTTTTCTTTTTCTATTACTCTCTCTACAAACTGGGGAGTAACGGGCAAGAAATAAACTTTATCTGCAACGCCTTGTGAAGTTTGTATCGTTGCTATATTAGGATTGATTAAAATGGTGTAAATACCTTCTTCGCGCAAGGCTTTTAAAGCCTGGGAGCCTGAATAATCAAATTCACCGGCCTGGCCTATTTTAAGGGCGCCGGAACCTAACAACAATACTTTTTTAATGGATTGATCCATACTATGATAATAAATTTGTGTGGTGAAACGAAGTTTTAAAACCGGATAAAGTAACGAAAAAAATATATAAGAAGGCTTTAATTCTGACGCAGAATGTATAGTAAGAAAGCTATGCCCGAAATAGGAGAATTTCCTGGCCTTTATCACGAACAGCGGAGTGCTACCAGCGGCAAGCGTTAGTTAAAAATATGTTCATACAAAAACATCTAAAAAAAAGATGATTTGACTGTAAAATGTTGCGTCAGGGAACGTAAAAGAAAGCAGCGCTGTTGCTAAACGAATACTGAATATTCGTTTTCATTAAGATGCCGGTTATTATTCTTCAGTACAAGTGTGCGACGCAACCGGGCAGCTACATGCATTGTAGTTGATAAAAAGATTACAAACTCTCCCCAAAATCTTCTCTGAATTTAGCCATGAGTTGTTGAGGCCAGTCGTTAACCGGTTCAAGCCCGCCCATGAAGAAGCGCAGAACTGGCGGTTCATAAACGAATTTTAAACCGCCTATCAATTCCCTGTTGTGGTACAGCCATGTAAGCCTGTCTTCCACGTATTTTATTTGTGATAGTGTAAATACCCTCCTGGGCACTGCAAGGCGCAGCAATTCCATATCAGCATAAGTTTCATTTCCATATTCATCGCGCTGGTTGCTGACGGAACCTCTTTCCATTCCACGCACGCCCGAGATTAAAAACATGGCGGCTGCCAACGCTCCCGCCGGGTATTCTTTTTGCGGGATATGCGAACAAATCTGCATTGCATCAATATGAGCGCCCAAAACGCCCGCGGGCCTTATTACAGGCACACCGTTTTTGTGCAAAGCCTCAACAAGATAATGTATGAAAGCCGGGCTTTGGCTGATAACTGTTTCATCGAGCGTTTCATACAGACCTACTGCCATTGCTTCTATTTCACGAACGGAAATACCGCCATAAGTAAGGAACCCTTCAAATAACGGCACAAGCGATTCCAGTTCTCTATAAATGGCAACATCACTGGTACAAATGCCACCACCGCGGGATGAACTGAGTTTTCTCGCAGAAAAATAAACAAGGTCTGCAAGGTCTGTCATGGTTTTAATTACCTCACCAATTGATGAAGATTGAAATTCAGTCTCGCGTTTTAAAACCAGGTAAGCGTTTTCTCCGATCAGGCTTGCATCTAAAACCAACCGTATACTGTATTTATCAGCAATAGCACGAACATCTCGCAGGTTTTGCACAGAGAAGGGCTGACCTCCAATGAGGTTGGTTGAGGCCTCCATACGGATGAAAGGAATATTTTTTACCCCATGAACATTTATAACCTCTTCCAGTTTTTCAAGGTTCATATTGCCTTTAAAGGGATGTGTAGAATCTATAACATAAGCTTCGTCGTAAAGCAATTCTGCTATCTTACCGCCGTATTGTGTAATATGAGCCATGGCAGTAGTAAAGTGGTAGTTCATGGGTATCACATTTCCCTGCTTCACATATTTGTATGAAATAATGTTTTCAGCAGCGCGCCCCTGATGTACGGGCAGGTAATATTTTTTACCAAGAACATCTTCAACTGCTTTCTGCAGTTTTTCAAAACTCTGAGATCCGGCGTAAGCATCATCTGCCTGCATCATTGCCGCCAGTTGGTTATCGCTCATGGCGTTGGTACCGCTATCTGTAAGCATATCCAGAAAGACATCTCTTGTAGATAACCTGAATGTATTAAAACCCGCTTCAAACAAGGCTTCCAGCCTGCGCTCGATAGGAACAAGGTTTAATTTTTGTACAATACGTGTTTTGTGTAACTCCAGCGGTATGTTTTGCCCATTATAAAATTTAATCTCAGACATAAGAAATATAATTGATAAATAATAAGCAGCTATAATGTTATTCTTCTAACAAAACAAAAGGTTTATTAGAAGTATTTAAAGGTATTGCGATCTCGTAGTATAACGATGAAAAGCCTTATGATTTATATCATATTGGGGAAAAAATTACTGGTATTCCAAAAAATCTGAACTACCTTTTTGTAGCAGAGCTATACATAATATTTGAAATTAGTCTTTATAAAATCCTTTATAAGTATGGTAAAACACCAATAAATGAACCAGCTTTATTCTGAAAGACCCTGGCAGCCATTTGCATTGAGCCAAAGAAACCAGCGCCTGCTGCGGGGGAAGAAAGGCATATAGAACATGCCCCCGCAATGATTGCAGCACATCTACTCTGAAAAGAGTTTTAGCTTCAGGATGCTTGCTCACAAGATATTTGAGGTTGGTGCGTGCAAAGGCTTCTCTTTGTTGCAGGGCAAAAGATAATGATTTGTTCAAATGGCCTTGCACAGCGGCTTTTTCATTAAAAATAATAATGGTTTGAGGATATTTTTTTTCAATCGTACAACCCAAGTCTGTATCCTCGCCGCCGTACGAAGAAATATTTTCATCAAACCCGTTTACACTGCTAAACAATTCAACAGGCATGGCCAGGTTGGCCGTTACAAGATATTTAAATGGCACTTTAGCGCCATGACTATAGCGATGTAATCCTCTTGTTACATCGTAATCTCTCCAAATGCTTCCACTATCGTACCTGATGGCGCCCAGTGAAATGCAATTTGTTTTGCTGAGCAAAGTAAGATGCTGTTCCAAATAATCGTGACCGAAAGTAAAATCTGAATCTAAAAAAAGAAGGTACCTGGCGCTAAGGTGTGGCAGAGACAAGTTCCTGGCCGCGCTCCTGCCATGATTTTTTTGATCGGCGTGCTGTAATACTGAAACGGGAAAATGAAAATGTGTTTGCTGCAAAAATGTTACAGTACCGTCCGTTGAACCATCTACGCATACCCACACATGAAAACTTGTGATGGTTTGCTTTTCAAAACAATGCAAACATTTTTTCAGCTCAGCAAGATTATTATACGTGGGAATAACTATATCAAAAAGTAGCATGTTTTTTTATTCGCCGGTACTAACGCATCAAATACATTTTTCCGTACCCTCCTTTAAAGTACCTGTCGGTATTATCATTCTCAGCTTTATATTTTTCCAGTGATTTTCCGTGATGGTTGGTTATCACCCGATACAGGTACACGCCGTTGGCCAGCTTTTGGCCGTACTGATCTGTACCATCCCATTTATACTCAGTAATATTTCTGCCTATTTTTAAAGGCCCCAGTTCTGCTTTTGTAATTTCTTTCACAATTTTTCCGGTAATCGTCATGATCTGGATTCTGATATTCTGAGGTATCTCTGATCCTGTAAGCGTGAATACAAAGGCCGTTGAAGTAGTGAATGGGTTGGGATAATTTAGCAAATTAGAGATCATTTGCTTATTGATCACCTGGAAATTGACACGGTATTGCATATCGCCTGCTGTATTGCCGCTCTGGTCTTTTGCAGAAATGATCAGCTCGTAATTTCCATCTTGTTGCAAATGGGGTTTAAAATTGATCGTAGCAGTATTTTCACCCGATGACCCCGGAGGGTTGAAGCGCAGCGTATCACTGTCGTATTTATATTCTCTGGTAATCCCATCCGGATGCCTGAGCTGAACTTTTACCAGATCAGGATTGTCTATCAGCATCCACTTCGAGTCGTCTGTAAGCTTTATCAGCACATCCGGCTTGCTGGAAACAATGTCTTTGTTCAGAATGTGCATTCCATCAAAAGTCACATCCAGATAAGGATTCAGCGAATCACCTATTACATAAAAATCTGTGTTCAGAAAATTATTAACGTGCACCTGCTCGGGCTGCGCGTTGAGAGGATTAAACTCCACGAACAATGAATTATGCCCAATGAAATTGCGCGTTTCAATAGGCACATTCAACCGAATGGTGTCGCCAGTTACAAGTGCTTTTTGGTCAGGTACAGCAATGTTATTTTCCACGTTATTCCTGTCGCGTACAATCACCCTTACTTTCAGGCTGTCGAACGATTGATCGCTCACATTTTTAAAAGCAACACCAATATTCAGCGGTTCACCAATCTGTAACGAATCTTTTTTAGTATAATAAATATTGGGAGCAATGGCGCCTTCAGGAACAGGCCTGCCATTTACGCGCCAGTACCTTACCTGGTAAGGGGTTCGCTCTTGCAGGTCTTCTGTTTTCATTTCAAATCTTAATGAGGGGTAAACACCTGCATCTATTGACGAAAGACTTACCGTTTTTTGTGTGACTGGTATCCCCGACATCAATACAGATTCGTTTCCATTTTCATCTATACCAATCACAGAAACCGAAGCCTTATCTGCAGAAGGGTTTTCAAGATTGTAGCCATCCCAGCTTAGAGTATTCCATTCGCTGGCTTTTGCAAACCTGGGTGACCTTATGGTGCCAATCGAGTCGGGCACATTCACCGTAACAGTTACCACCAGCTTATCTGATACGGCTTTACCCACAACCTGTGCCAATGGCACTTTATTATCTTTCTGGTAAATAAATACATAAGGCAAAAGGGTGTTTATTGTATCGTGAGGCTGAATAGAATCAACAGCAGATAAACCAATGGACTTTAATTTATGATACAGTGAGTTATTTTCACCCAGCACAGCTGTATCTGATTTCCAAACCGATGGCAAGATCGTGGGTATCCATTGCGCGCTTGTCATTCCCACATAATAGCCCGAAGGGATTGAATCTAAAAAGTCCATAACGGTTTTGCGAGCAGCAGTGGTAGAGATATCAAACTGAAAGAACCCGAGAACGGTTACTGTATTCCATGGAAGAGGCAAATAACTACCATACATACCTGTCGTTCCCATAGCTTTATTAAAGACTGGTTGAAGTGTTTTATTATTTACGAGGTAGAAACGCAATGAGTTCATTTGCGGGTTAGCTAAGGGTGATGCCATAAAGCCCTGCTGTTTGATCACATCGCCAATTTGCAACGCAAAATCAGCTCCACCGCCCGCGTATGGGTAATAGGCATTGCTCACCGTAATGGTTGATTTCAAATTTTCATAACGGAAGAGCCCAGAGGAATCTATAAATATCCTGTCGTTCTGGCTTCCCTCAAACTGGTATCGGTGCGACTGGCTAAAGCCTGGTTCTGATGCGGCAAGGTATGTAAATGAACTGTAGTTCCAGTTAGTTGCTTCGGCGCTGCTAGCCGGCGCTGCTGCCACTCGCCAGTAGTAAACCGTATTATCTCTAAAAGTAATGCCCGGATTAAACTCCACCACCCCGCCGACAGAAGTTTTGCTCAGCGCAATTTTCAGTGGTGAATTGAACAGGCGGGTCGTATCCATTTCCATCAGGTAGTTTTGTGTTACTGCCAGTGGATTGGCTGTTGAAGCGGCAAAAACGATGGGCTGTCTGTTCACAATACTATAATCATAAGGAAAAACGGGTCGGATGTCGTTCTCATAAATAAAAAAGTCTCTTGTAATTGTATTGTTGGTTTCATATAACTCATCAATCTCGTTATCAGGGTCAATCGTAATGGTGATCTTGTTCATGCCCTTATCTTTTACAGGATCAATGGGAACTGCCAAACTCAAAGAGTCTGCATAACGTATACC
>JAFAFV010000072.1 GCA_023423285.1 Bacteroidota bacterium | reverse complement strand
TTTGTTGTAAACTTATAAATCGTTTTTGTTTTGTACGTTTCGCCAGGTCTTAAAACAGTATTGGGAAAAGATGGAATATTGATGGCATTGGGGTGTACCTGCGTTTCAAAACAAAAGCCTGAAAATGGCGTGTATTGTTTTTTGCCTTTTATAGTGGGAGAGCCATATGCGTTGTATAAATGTACCAGCGGCTCTGTGGTGTATACTTCCAGTTTAAGGTCCTGTTCATCGCAGTAAGCTTCTGCAGCTACATTTTCAATACCCGGCTTGTCAAGAGGGAAGGAGATGTCAATTCCTTTTTCAGGATCGGGCAGTTTACCGGTTTGCCTGTAAGATGTAAAATCATTGCGCGTGCCTTTTACATCCAGCACATTGCCGGTGGTGCAGTAATTGGCATCCTGCTCTAAATATTGAGATGCGTGAATGCGCAGGTAAGTATTGTCAATCGTTCCTTCACCATTATTAAGATTGAAATAACTATGGTGCGTCAGGTTTACGGCAGTTGCCTTATCCGTATTGGCAGTATACTCATAGCTCAATTCATTGTGATCGTTCAGTTCAAACGCTATCTGCACTTTCAATTCGCCGGGAAAACCTTCTTCACCATCAACGCTTATGCACTGCAGCACCAACCGTCCGTTATCGGCAGAGATCGCCTCCCATACTTTTTTATCAAAGCCTTCCAGGCCGCCATGCAACTGGTAATCGGCATGCTGCCCGTTCAGTTGATGGGTAACGCCATCAATGGTAAATGATGCTTTGTTGATGCGGTTGCCATAGCGGCCAATGGCGGCGCCGTAATAAGGATAACTCGCCAGGTATGCATCACTCCAGTATTGCGTGGGATCATCAAAGCCTAAAACAATATCATTAAAACTTCCATCATAATTCTTTACTTTTATGGCCGTAATAATCGCACCGTAATTGGTAATTTTTACTTCAGTTCCTTGCTGGTTTGTAAGTGTATATAAAAAGACATCTTTTCCGCTGGCATGCTGCCCGAACGATTGCGTTGTTATTGCATTCATAATACAGTTTTTTAAAGGTTACTAAAATATAACATTACCATGACTATTGATCAATTAAAAAAGGAATTTGAAAAAATCTACAACAACCCCGCTCAAAACATTTTCTTCTGCCCAGGCCGCGTAAACCTTATTGGGGAACACATTGACTATAACGGTGGGCAGGTAATGCCCTGCGCCATATCTATGGGTACCACGCTGCTTATTTCTAAAAATGATAAGAATTTATTTCGTTTCAGGGCTGTGAATTTTGAAGAAACGTCAGACATTGCAGTTCAACCATCTTATAGCAAAACAGGCCCCGAATGGTATAATTATCCTTTGGGCGTGATACATGAATTTTTGATAAAAGGCATTAACATCACCGGGCTTGACTTTTTATTTTACGGAAACCTGCCCATTGGTTCCGGTCTTTCATCATCAGCATCCATTGAAGTGCTGACGGCTTACGCGCTGAACCATATTTTTAACGGCGGTTACAATAATGTAGAATTAGCTCTGCTGGGCAAACGCGTTGAGAACGATTTTATGGGTTTGAACAGCGGCATTATGGATCAGTTTGCGGTAGCAATGGGGAAGGAAGGACACGCCGTTTTACTTAACTGCGATACGCTTGATTATGAATACCTGCCTTTTGAAATTGGAGACTATGTACTGGCCATCATAAACACCAACAAGCCTCGTAAGCTTGTTGAATCAAAATACAACGAGCGTTTTGCCGAGTGCATGACGGCAAAAGAAAGGCTTCAGCAAAAGCTGAACATAGCGCACCTTTGCGATGTAAGCATTGAAGAGTTTATGCAACACAGATCTCTCATTAACGACCCCGTAATTGAAAACAGGGCCTTGCACGTAATCTCAGAAAACGATCGTGTAAAAAAAGCCAGGGAGGCGCTTGTGTCGGGAGAGATTAAAACCTTTGGTGACCTGATGTATTCCTCCCACGAATCTTTGCAAAACCTTTATGAGGTATCGGGTAAAGAACTTGATACGATCGTAGCTTTCTGCAAAACTTACGAAGACTGCATAGGGGCACGGATGACCGGCGCCGGATTTGGCGGCTGCGCGATTGCACTAATTAAAAAAGACAGTTTTGATGACTTTAAAGATAAAATATGCAATCATTACAACGAAGCTATAGGATATATGCCCGGGGTATTTTCCTCAGTAATTGCCGGTGGGGTACGCGCAATAGCTTAAAACATACTCAGGTTAATTGAGTATACAAATTGATGTCAGCAACTGAACATGATTATCTCAATTAATAAAAAATTCCTTTTATGGATATGCATGATCATAGGGTTGCTATGCCCCGGCCTTTGGCTGCAGGCCCAGAACAGTTTTGACACCGAAGCCAATAAGCTGCGGGAAATATTACTCATTAAAAACCCCGCAGAAAAGATTGACAGTATTTTAAGTTATACCGATAGTCATCGCAAGGATTCTACCCTTCAGCAGTTGTTTCATGCCGGGCTGCAAGTGGCGCGCCGTAACAATCTGTACAGCCATGAGGCCCGGTTGCAGGATGGTTTGGGCGTATTAAAAAGAGACCTTTCAGAATATGCGGATGCTTTAAACCTGCACAAGCAGGCGCTCGAAATTGCCAATAGAATTCATGCAGAAGATATCGCCATGTTTGCTTTGAATAATATTGGCGTGGTGTACCGCAGGCTCGATCAAAATACCGAAGCGCTCAATTACCATATTGATGCCCTGCGTATTGCCGAGCGTATTAAACACGATTACAGCATCAGCGTTTCTCTCAATAGCATCGGCAACATACATATCGCCCTCGGCAATTATAAAGATGCTATTGAATATTTTCAGATGGCGCTGCCGATAACCGTAAAAGCAAACAATATGCTGGGCAGGGCCATGAACATGGGAAATATAGGTGAGTGCTACGACCGCCTGAACCAGCTTGATTCAGCAAAAAAATATTACAACCTTAGTTTAGATTACAACAGGTCGCTGCAAAATCAAAAAGGCCTGAAAGGCATTGCTATATGCTACGGATCTCTGGGTAATATTTATAAAAAAGAAGGCAATTACCGGATGGCCCAAAAACTATTTGAAGATGGATTAGTAATTAATAAACAACTAAAAGACAAGATGTTTATAGCGCAGAGCTATAATTTTTTGGGAGACATTCACCTGCTTCAAAACAGGCCTGTAAGGGCACAACGATTATTTGAAGAAGGGTTAAGGATTGCCAGGGCCATCCGCTCAAAAACCGAGATTCGTTCTGCTTACGAGGGATTGATGAAAACACATCGTGCCAGCGGTAATTTTGAAAAAGCGCTGACCTATGCCAATTTTGTAAAGGCTTACACCGATTCAATTTACCTGGAAAACAACAACCGGCATGTGAGACAGGTAGAAGCGATGTACCAGAGCGAGCGGGAGCAGGCAAAGATCAAACTGCTTGAAACCACGCGTAAGAATGACAGGATAATAATGGCCGGCAGCCTCATTTTATTTATACTTTTATTGATTACAGGTGTTCTATATTACTTGAGAAACAGGTTGTTAGAAAGAAACCGTAGCCTTCATCGTGAGCTTGAAATCAGGTCGCAAATTGCGTCAGACCTGCATGATGACATGGGTTCGTCATTAAGCAGCATTCATATTTTTAGTGAATTGCTGCGCAGTAAAAACGGCAAATCAGAAGAACTGATCTCTAAAATTGAAGCAAATGCAAAAGATACCCTGGAGGCCTTGGACGACATCATCTGGCTGGTAAAACCCTCCAATGATAAATTCAGCAACCTGGGCATGCACGTCAGGCGTTATGCCATACCCTTGTTTGAAAGCAAAGACATTCGGTTTGAGATAGATTTTCCGGAATCCATTGCTGAAATTTCACTGCCTATGGAAGCTCGAAGAAATATTTTTCTTATCATAAAAGAGTCAGTAAACAATATGGTTAAATATTCACAATGTACTGAAGCTGTAATTGTTGCAGAAGTTAACCATAATAATATTTTATTTACAATCAAAGATAATGGAATAGGCTTCGACCCCAATATGCTAACTGACCGTAACGGTTTAAAAAATTTGCATTCCCGCGCCAGGCAGATCAATGCTGAGCTGACGATTAATGCTGCAAAAGGAATAGGCTGTGAAATAAAACTGCTGGTGAAGGAAATAGATATTGAAGCGGTGCGAAAAGGTATAAATAAGCCGTCATTCTGAACTGGTATCCCGTCACCCTGAACCGTCATGCTCTTTAGAGATGACCCGTCCTGAAAAAAGTTGACAGCTGTTGTTAATTAATACTGTTATTGGTTTACTAAGATAATTCATCCTTAAATAGGTTGAGTTAAAAAGTAATGGCCGTGGGCAGGCGATAAATATTTTTGTAGCCTCTACAGCTAAAGAAAAATATTTATTGTGCGTTGGTTTGTCATGTTGTTTGCATTTGATCCTGCTTTGTTTTTCGTTTGTAGTAATAGTTTTTCCATTGTTTTATCTGTGGTCCTTTTTGATTGTGTACCTCGTGTGGTATTTGCCAAATTAAGCTGGCACGTCTTCGTTTATAATTGTAGATGGTAATGCAACGGGCTATATGTTTTGAAGCCGTATCTGCATCGCTGTAATAGTTGCTGATCATTCCGTTTTAAGAATACCATTTACTCTTTCGGCAATTGCATTTTCATACGGATCTCCATTCTCTGTCATACTGATCATCCAGTTTGTCTTTTGCAAAAGTTCTGTGTAAGCCGTGCTGCAATACTGGATGCCCCTGTCGCTATGATGAATAACGATGGCATCGGCTGGTTTTTGTGCCAATGCTTTTTTAAGGGCCAGTAATCCGCTGCTTACTTTCATATCATCGCTTACATGAAAGCCTACGATCTTTCTACTGTAAGCATCTGTAATTAAAGACAGGTAGGCATGCCTAGCATCTTCCAAAAGACAAATTGTCGCTTCGTTTTTAACCATGCTGTCAACATTTCAATTCAACTATTAATTTGAGATAAATGCTATTTTATAATATGGGCGAATATTCATTATCTACCCATAAAACTCGTCCTGCCAAAACACCTTATAATAGGCTTAACCCGGTGGCAATGCTGATTCAATCGAATCATAATGATTTTCAATTTCTAAACCTCCTTGCCCATATAAAATCGTACCACTACTACTACTACTTCCATCAAAAAATGCTTTTTTGTACTGATGAAAAAATTTGTTTATTAACCTTTCATCCTTGCCTGTTTCCGCAATGTTTCCGCCTGCATTTTTTTAATTTTTGTTTCCAGCTCTTCGCTGCTGAGGTTTTGGCGCAGGCTGTCTACTTTTATGGGAAAGCTGAGCGGTGTATAGCCTGTAGCATTTTTGATAATAATTTTACTTTTTTGAATTCTTTGTAAGGCCGCCGCCAGCCTGGGCTCTTCCAGTTGCTGGTAAAACACTTCATCAAAAGCCTGGCGCATCAATAGGTTGTTGGAATCGTATTGCTCAAAAATTCTGAAGATGATGCCCGAGGAGGATTGCAGGTTTTTATCGGTTTTGTATTTGCCCGCGTAATTCTTCATTACCAACCCGGCTATCACGGCAATGTCGCGGAATTTGCGGCCGGCCATTTCGGCGGCATTAATGCTGTGGGCAATATCAGCTGTTAAGTTATCAGTGCTTAAAATTTGTTTTAAATTCTTTTTATCAATCGGGATGGGCTGATCACTGAGCAATTCAAACCCATAATCGTTCATAGCAATGGAAAAACTTATGGGCTGGATCTTGCTGATGCGGTAAGCTACCAGTGCCGACATCACCTCGTGCACCAGCCGCCCTTCAAAAGGATACATGTACAGGTGATGACCATCGCGTGTGGCGATCATTTCTATTAAAAATTCATCATCAGCAGGCACATGTGAATGTTGCTCCTGTTTTTGAAACAGCGGCGCCAGTTTTTTAAGTTCGATGTCTTTTGGCCCCGGCGCCATGGCGTCATTGAATTTTTTACGCAAAATCGCGCTCAGGTTAGAACTTAGTGGCAGCCTGCCGCCCAGCCAGCTTGGGGTAATGGCGCGTTTGGCTTTGCTGTTGCGCACCAGCACCGTCATTTCTTTAATCATCACAAATTCTACGATCTTACCTGCAAGGCCAAATGTATCGCCGGGTTTGAGGCGGGAAACAAAATATTCTTCCACCATACCAATATAACCACCTGAAAGGAATTTTACCTTCAGCATCGGGTCGCTTACAATCACGCCCAGGTTCATGCGGTGCATCATGGCTATGCGGCGGTTTTTAACTTTGTAAATGCCATCTTCCACCACCACTTTTTGAAAATCTTCATATGCCGTCAGCACATCGCCGCCGCGGGTGATAAACCGCAAGAGCCATTGCCATTCATCGGGGTTAATATCATGAAACGCATAGGTTGTATGTACCTGCTCATACACTTCCTGCTCTTTAAAACCTTCGCCCACGGCCAGCGTCACAAGGTATTGCACCAGCACATCAAAAGTTAACATTTGCGGCACCCGGCTTTCAATAATATTTTGAGTGGCTGCTTCTTTAAGCGCTGCTGCTTCTACCAGTTCAAGTGAATGCGTGGGAAGAAAGTAAATTTTAGAAGTTTCAAAAGGAGAGTGGCCGCTGC
>JAFAFV010000071.1 GCA_023423285.1 Bacteroidota bacterium | reverse complement strand
TGTTGTTAGCGTGTTCCACAAGGCTTTCCACATCATCCGGCCTCCATGGGCGCAGTAAAAAATCTGCTGAATCCCCGGGTTGGGGATTCAGCGATTTATGATCCTGTTGTGTTATCCTATTCAGGTTGTTATCCATTTACTGCATTAAATGCCTGTTCAAAATCTGCTTTAATATCATCAATATGCTCAATACCTGCGCTGATGCGAATAAGGTTATCCAGCGCGCCGGCAGCTTCTCTTTCTTCGCTGCTTAACTGTTCGTGCGTAGTAGATGCCGGATGAATAGCCAGGGTTTTGGCATCGCCCACATTGGCCAGGTGGCTCACCAGTTTCAGCGCGTTGATGAATTTTTTTCCTGTATCAATGCCGCCTTTAATGCCAAATTGCAGCACACCACCAAAACCGTTGGTCAGGTATTTTTTTGCCAGCTCGTGGTACGGGCTGCTTTCCAGGCCGGGGTACCACACAAAATCCACGTCTTCACGCTGCTCCAGCCATTGTGCCAGGGCTAGTGCATTGTCTACTGTTTTTTGCACCCTTAATGAAAGTGTTTCCAATCCCTGTAATAATAGAAAAGAATTAAACGGGCTTTGGCATGGGCCAAAATCCCTGAGGCCTTCTACACGGGCGCGCAATACAAAAGCTATGTTGGGAAGCCCCAGCGGATTGCCTTCTCCAAATACTTCCCAAAACTTAAGGCCGTGGTAACCTTCTGATGGTTCTGAGAACTGCGGGAATTTTCCATTGCCCCAGTTGTAGTTGCCACCGTCTACAATCACGCCCCCAATGCTGGTTCCGTGGCCGCCAATCCATTTGGTGGCTGCCTGCACCACAATATTAGCGCCTTGTTGCAGTGGCTTGAACAGGAAACCGGCTGCGCCAAAAGTATTGTCAACGATCAGGGGCAGGTCTACCTCTTTTGCCAGCGCTGCAAACTTTTCAAAATCGGGTATGCTAAGGCGGGGATTGCCGATGGTTTCCAAGTAAATGGCTTTGGTTTTATCATCTATTTTGTTGCGGAAGCTTTCCACATCATCTGTGTCAGCAAAGCGGGCTTCAATGCCCAGCCTTTTAAAGGAAACCTTAAACTGGTTGTAAGTGCCGCCATACAAATGCCCGGACGTAACAAAGTTTTCACCGGCCTGTAATATATTGGTAATGGCCAAGAACTGTGCTGCCTGGCCTGATGAAGTTGCCAGAGCTGCAACGCCGCCCTCTAAAGCTGCTATGCGCTGCTCAAACACATCGCTGGTAGGGTTCATAATGCGGGTATAAATATTACCAAACGCTTTAAGACCAAAAAGATTGGCTGCGTGATCAGTATCATTGAACTGGTAAGAAGTGGTTTGATAAATAGGCACGGCCCTGCTGCCTGTGGTGGGATCAATTTGCTGCCCTGCGTGTACTTGTAGTGTGTCGAAATGCATTTTTAAAAATTTTTAGATTTATTGTTATTGATGACTAATTGGTGGTTGCTGGTTACTCGTTCCGGTTAACTGGTTCATGTTTGGGGTATTTCTCGTATATATTTAAATCTCTGAAACTTTTCATTAACATTTAAAGTTTAAAACAGACAACTGATAACTTGTAACTGGAAACCGGAAACTGGAACTTTGTTAGAGAAAGGGCGTACCCTCTCTTAGTAGAATGTTAGCCCGTTAGGGCATACAACATGCGCAACAACACATCGCGGGAGCGATGAAAGAATAAGTTGTGTGGTTTGTTATTTGTGCCATGTGTTTTGCTAAAATAGCGTGTTTTGTTTTCATTTAAAAATTTTTATTTGTTTTATTGACCACCTGCCTGCCTCAAGGCAGCAAGGAATACGATCAATGCTGTTGTAAGCATTGCTTACCAATAACTATTCAAATCAAAAAATTAATCCCACGTTAGCTTTCCGGAGTTAGCCTTATTTAATGGGAGCAGGCATTAACAAAAAAAGCCCGCCTGATAAACCAGACGAGCTTTAGTATTTTCATTAGAAATTAAAACTATGTACCTGGCTTATCTTTCTCACGCCGTGGCGTAAGCTGGAATTGGCACCTTGTCCCGGTTGTTGTAACGGGGCAGGTTGCCAAGGCTTCACAGGGCCATACCCTCTGCCTTTCTTGATAAGAATTTTTTAAAGAACTATTGCGAAGATAGGGAAATAAATAATATTTGCTGAACAGGTTTACCTTTATAACTTTCCTTCTCGCAATCCTAGATACTGCATCGCTTCAGCTATAAGCCCGAAAAGAATAATACAAATTTTATTCAATCGCTAACGCAAATACTTTTTAACTTCTTTCAACGATATAGTTGCAAGAAAGATTTTGGTTTTTTGATTTTCATGGGATGAATAATAGCTGATATACAATACCCCATTATGAACCTCCATACCGGGATAGCTACAATCCCAATTACCACATTCAGGCAAATCAATCAGCTTTTTAACTTCTGCATTTTTATTCAGGGCATATAGCGATGTACAAACATATTTTTCATTAAAACCCCGCGTGCTCAATACCCAATGTTTAGGGGAAATTTTTGCTAAGTGTGGTCCGCCAAGTCGTATTGGCAGATCTTTAAATTTCCAATCTGTAAAAGGTGCGCTGCTGGTTGCAAACACAGCTTTCTCCGGGTTTCCATCTCTTCTCACTACCATCAAAGCATTCTTCCTGTTTATGAAGGATATTTTAGACTCGCTTGTGCGACCCGGTATATCTAAATCTGATTTCAAAGAATAATCCAACCCGTTTGATGTGGTAGCAACCATGAGTTTATTTTTTTTGCCTGGCTCAAACTGATAAATTACACCATAGCCTACTCCTTTTTTCCAGGTAATACTCCAAAGCCAATTATGTGTTGAACTTATTTCAGGAGTGTATTTAACAGGCTGGGGTTTTGAAAATTTATCACTTAAAAATGATACATGATTTATTGCTCCTTTTAATTTTTTCCCATCATAAATCGAACCACCCATCAAAAGCATCAGTTTATTGGAAGATGTAATCTCCAGCATAGGGTCGCGAAGATCGAAACCGCTTTTTTCAATTAACTGAAAAGATTTCCAGCTATTCCCATCTTTTGAAATTAACACTCTTATTTTTCCATCGTCTTCGGGCTTTTCATGAACGTGCATATTGCTTTCACGAAAAACCATGTAAAAGTTTCCTTTATAAAAACGAATATCCGGGAACGCGTTATGTGGTGCAGCTTCCCAAACCTTTTGCACCCGCAAACTTCTCATCTGCGAGAAAGCCGAAATATGACCAGCTATAAGCAATAAAGCAATGAGATAAAAATTGCGCATTATTGTATTTGTTTAAGCGGAATCCGCACGATGTCGGTTATTTCAAGGCTTCCCGAACAATATGCTAACAGCACATGCTTTTTGGTATAATGAATAGCAGTATAACAAAACCTTGTGGGGTCAGTTTCAAGATCGTGAACATTATACCAGGTACGGCCTTTGTCCATTGAAGTCCCAATGGTTAAAGGGAACCGGTTAGGTTTGTAATTTTCTTTATATGCAAAACGGTTATTCCAAACGGCAAATATTTTTTTTGTGTTGGGTATGATTTTGATGGAAGCGGGTGATAATGGGGATTTAAGCGTCCAGGGTTTAATAGGTGTCCAGTTCACTCCATTGTCAGGAGAATATGATACATATTGGTAACCATTATTTGTTCTGATATACATTGCCAGTTTTCCATCGCTCAACGGAACCAGTCCGGGCTCCTGCGTGATCACCGAATCATAACCGGGCACCTCTTTACTACTTAGCCAGGTGACGCCGTTATCATCAGAATAATAGGCGAAAAGATTTGCACTTTCTTTAAATTTAGGCCTGTCAAAAGTGGTATGCCTTGCTAAGGGCATAATAATCCTCCCGCTTTTCAATTGCAATACACGGTCATTATTAAGAACATAATAGCCTTTGATATCTGTAACACACTCAACCGGTAATGTCCAGGTTTTAGTTTCATCTTTAGAAATACGCATTAATGGTATACAATCGCCTTCAGAATTTTTGCGTAAATAAAATAATGCAATATCTCCATTCTGCAATCGTAACAGCGAAACTGACATCACGTTCATCTTACCTTCCTTCTCCACCACTTTCACATCTTCTTTAGACCAGGTTTTACCTTCATCGTCAGAATACCTGGACGCAAGGTATGCACTGGCATGGTCATGCGAGGATGTGCCCGTGTATTTAGAATAAATAAAAACGATCCTGCCATTTTTTAAGGTAATAAAGCTGCCTTCACTGTTACGCGGATTATCAAGGCCAGGCGAGAGGCGTAGTACAAGTTCTTTTGAAATAGCTGAATCTGAACTATATATTGTTCTACCTGGGTTACATGCAACATTAATTGTTATCAATAGAATTATTAGAGGTTTTACTATTTGCATGCCTTATTCAATTATTTTTTTGATTTTGTATTGAGCTGTAGCATTACAACGACCAGCGGATTGTATTATTCGTCTTTTAGTGATTGGGCTATTGTTTCATGATCGGGTGACATTACCAGTTATTGATTGCCGGTTTGTGAAAAAAGAATTTGGTCAAAAAAAGCCCGCCTGATAAACCAGACGAGCTTTAATATTTTTATTATAAATTATAATTTTTAAAGAACTGCTGCGAAGATAGAGAAAGATGTGTGAAAAAAAGGCTGCCCGAGGGCAGCCTTTGAAAAATTATGATTATATAACGTTAGGGCCTAGCCTTCACGTATACGAAAGTATCAAAGAATGCCCTTAGCGGGTTGTTTGAGTACATCCATGAAACTTTAAGGGTTTTAGTTGCAGGATCATACTTATTAGGCATTGCATCAGAACCCTGAGTTGTTGTATACAAGCTAATTACAGTTGCGCCACCCTGGTTGAATGCACTTGTTACATTGTTCGTGCTAAGGTCAAATACAAATACCGGAGCAATAGCCGCACCATACCAGCTAACCTGGCCAGGACCTACACCTATTGGATGTCCCCATGAACTTGCCTCGGGCCAGTACACGCCCACCGAGTTGCCGGTAAGTGTTACAAGGTGCATTTCAACATCCACATAAGGGAAGTCATAAGGCACCCTGTTATGGAACCCTGTTAATTTATACACCCCATCATACCTGTTCTTAGCGCTAAAAACAAATACGTGAGAGTTTAATAACCCGCTTGCTAAATAATTCGGATCGCTTACGTTTGCAATTCTATACGCCAGTGCGTATTGATGAGCGGGATCGAATTTAGAAGAATTTACTTTTACAATAATATATCCTTCATTTGAGCCCTTGGGAATGGTAACTGTTAAACCAGATTCCAAGCTACCGATTGCGCTGCTAAAAGGTAATAGCGCCTCGTTATCTTCAATGTTGTCAACAACATATTTTGTTGTTTGTGATGTATCAAGAGTGATCACGATATCATTTGCCGCCACCTGACCAGATGCAAGGCGTACAGGTATCAATCTAATACTTGTGTCTTTGTTAGCAATATCCATTGCTATGGTTGTTTGACCAGAAGCTGAACCGGCACGCGCCAGTTCAATGATATTTTGATCGTCAACTCTATGACCGATCTTCCTATCCACGTAATCTTTATCCTTCAGACACGAAGCCAGGGATAACATAATTACAAGTAAAAAAGAGAAATTTATAATTCTTTTCATTTTAAACTATTAAATCGTTTTCAAAAATATATTTTAATTATCCCAGAAAATTTTGCTTGTAAACGGGTCTATCTTCCCTTCCGATTGAACATTAGAACTATTGTAATCGTATTCTGCTTGCGGATACTGATACCTAAGAGGAATATTGGGACCTCTGCTTGAAGTTAATGATAAAGGAACTTCGGGATAACCGGTCCTTCTGTAATCTGTCCACACTTCAAAAGGTACCATACCAATAGTTGACAGGTATTTTTGGTAAATAATCAGGCGGATCTTATTAGCAGCTCCGGCGAAATTTACCCACTCAGTAGTAGAACCGATATAGGCATTAGCAGTGGCTGTTGGATTTGGAACTCCTAGCCAGTTGAATGATTCCCTGATTGCATCATAAAACATTGTTTCAGCACTTCCGGGAATATATCCACGCTGCCTTGCTTCGGCTTGCATAAACATACTTTCCACAGAGGTTAGTATCCACTGATCCTGAGCAGCCGATTTAGCTAAACCTGGCCCTGCAACACCAGAAGAATTATCAGATTTGTAAGGATCGCTGTTGGGTAGATTTTCACCAAAATTGTAACCATAATAAGTATTGTTACTTATAGGGCTGCGCGCAGGCTCGTAATAGTACTGATAGCGAATGTCTCCGTTATTTCTTAACAAGTTAAGAGCATAGTTATTTGCCCGGTTGTATTTATCAATAGGTGCATCTAAAGGCGTCAGTTTATAAGAATCCCAAAATGGGTTTTGTTTGTTCTCAGCCTTAGAGTAATTAGGATTTACCATTGCACTTTCACCTGCACCCAGAAAACCTTCAGCAGTAACCTTTTGCAATTCCTGGGCATGGCTCACTAAATTAACCTGAGAAAGCCTTAATACCAGCCTCAGCCTTTGTGTATTGATAAATTTCTTCCACATTGTAGCATCACCACCAAACATGATGTCAGCAGATTGAATTTTAGGATCTCCCCCTGCAGTTGCAGCGTTTACATTTGCAAGCGCTGAATCTAACTCTGCAAGCAAGGATTTATAAATATCCTCCCCTTTGTCATATTTTGGAGTAATGTAGTTACTCAATTGAAAAGCTTCAGAGTAAGGCACATTGTTGTATGAATCTACCAGGTACATAAATCCAATAGTTTTCATGGTTCTTCCGATGGCTTCAAACATTTTATTGTTTCCTGCTTTTGCTTTATCAATCAGAATATTATAATCATTTAAGTTGCTGTACCATGCATTCCAGTTACCGGCGCCAAAATTCGTTGTGATCCTATAAGATTCCCACTCAATCGTAGGTCCATAATCACCACCTCTTGACCACATGCCCATCCAATGTGCGAGTGGAGCATAGTTCTGTGTCATGATCCGGCCTGTTTCGTGCATTGCCCTCGGTGCTATTAAATCGGGCGTCATAGAGGCCGAAGTAGGTAAATTGGGGTTGTCGTTTATATCAAAAAACTCCTTATTGCAACTGGTAGCAAGAACTCCCAGGAATATAATGGATAGCAGATATTTTTTCATTTTCATATTATGTTTAAATTAGAATGTAAGGTTAAGACTCATACCAATTGTTCTGGTAGCTGGATTAATTGAAGAGTTACTGATACCTGAACCATTTCCTGTGTCCTGGTTGAAGTCAGGATCCTGAAATTGATTCGATTCAGGAACCCATAGGAACAAGTTACGTCCGTTTACACTAAAGCGTCCACCTTTAATAAATCTTGAAGTTTCAAAAAACCTTTTGGGGAAATCGTAAGTCAACGCTACTTCCCTGAGGCGCCAATGGTCAGCGCTGTAAAGGAAATTACTATGAACATCGCCCCAAACACCGGTATAGAAATCATTTACATTGTCTATCGTAACATTTGTATTGGGTGTATAAACCGGGCTTGCTTCAGTACCGGTATTGATAACGGAATTAGGCATCACAAATCTTTCGCGTCCGTTATAAGCTGTTGCATAAGATACACCCGTCCATGACATATCAGATCCCATTAAAGACCAACCCATATGACCACCTTTATACTCGGCAACCACGCTCAAAGAGAAATTCTTATACGAAATATTTGGGTTTAAACCAATCATCCATAAAGGGTTTGAACGACCAAATTGTTTCAGATTTGGATCCTGTGTGGGCAAACCTGTATTGGCATCAACAATAATTCTTCCCTGTGGGTCACGCACATAGTCTGTTGTCATGATCACGAAGGCCGGACTTCCTACAACGGCATAATTGCGGGCAACGGTATAACCAAAACCAACACCAATCCTGTCTAAACTGTCGTAAATACTGAGGACTTTACTATCGTTATAAGTTGCATTACCAGAAAAATTTAATTTCCAGTCACCTAATTGTATTAAAGGAGTAATATTCAGATCAAACTCAACACCGTGGTTTTTAAACGATGCGGCATTTACGGTAGCTGATGTATAACCTGTTGCAGAAGATACATTTACACCTACAATTTGATCTGTATTGTTGTTATAGAAATAAGCAAAACCTGCACTAACCCGGTTATTAAGGAAGCCCATATCAGCACCCACTTCGTAGTTTTCTATAAACTCAGGCCTTAAAAGAGGGT
>JAFAFV010000227.1 GCA_023423285.1 Bacteroidota bacterium | reverse complement strand
CGGGGGCGGTAAGATTGCTTACCGGGTTTAAGTTCAGGTTGAGTTCATTTTTCTTCTGGCAGGAAGAAAATACCATTAAGAACAATACTGAAAGCGCGGCTAACGAAAAAATATATGGTTTCATTTTATTGTTATTTAATGAAATTAATAATTAGGATTTTGAGGCAGTAAATTTTTGTTCAGCTCAATTTCTGATGGCGGCACGGGCCACAGGTAATGTTTGGAAGGATCGAAAGTGCGTTGCTGAACTCTGATATAACCATTGTCAATAGTGGGATCACCATACTTAGCGCCGTGCGCCCAGCCGTTCATGACCACTTCTGCAATTCGCCACCTGCGTATGTCATCTATCCGCAGGCCTTCTAAAGCCAGCTCTACGCGGCGCTCATTTCGTATGACGTCTCGAATATTGGTATTACCCGGATAGTTCAAAGCACCCGCATCTGTAAAGCCTGCGCGCTGGCGTATGGGCCTGATGGTTTTGTTCCACACATCGGCGGTAAACTGGCCTAAGGCTTCTTTTGCTTCGGCGTACATCAGCAATACATCGGCGTACCTGATGAGGTGAATGTTCAGCCCGGAACTGATGCCTGGTGTGGTAAAGTTGGGATCCCAGTATTTGCGCCAGTAGTAACCCGTGGGGCTGCCCTGGCCGTCGTTTCGATACTCATTACTGTTAATGCCACCGGCGGGGGTAGAGCCGGGCCTGATGTAAATGGTTACATTACTACCATTAGGCCTTTGCCACTCGTAGCCATGATACACCACGGTGGCTGTAAGGCGCGGGTCCCTGTTTACGTAAGGATCGTTTTCGTTATAGCCCGAACCGGCTTCATTAATGGCCTTGCCATTGAGCATGATGTAACTGTTAACCAGCTCCTGCGTGGGCGCCAAACCGTTGGTACGCGCACCTTCTGAAATGGGCGCCATATCAAAATACTCGCCCCATGTTCTGGTAACAGGTGCAAACTGCAGCGACAGGATGGATTCATTTGTTTTTTGATTTACGGAAGCGTCACTGAAAAGATTGGTGTAATTACTTTCAAGCGAATAAACTCCGTTTATGTTCTGCTGATCCATCAACTGCTCGCATATAGTTACCACTTCTGCCATACGGTTGCCATCATAAAGCAGTACGCGCGCTTTTAATGCAAGTGCTGCTCCTTTTGTAATGCGCCCCAGGTCTGCCTCGGCATAGTTTTCTTTTTTAGGTAATACAGCCGCTGCGGCATCCAGTTCATCTGTAATAAATTTTACCACTTCGGCCTTTGGCGAACGTGGAATGGATTTAGCTTCTTCCACGGTAAGTTCTTTGTCCACAACGGGAGCATCGCCCCACCATTTGGTAAGATGAAAATGAAACCAGGCACGAACGAACCTTACTTCAGCTTTCATCCTTTCTTTTACCGCGTCATCAATTGTTTCATTTTTATCAATATTTCCCAGAAAAAGATTACAGGCTTTTAGCCCGGTAAAGTAATGGTTCCACTCGTTTCTGAAACGCGCCAGGTCGGGGGTAAAGCTGCCGCTGGAAATTAAAGTAACGTCATCGGCCCTTCTGTATGCATTATCTGAAAGCCCTTCGTTCATTAAAACCATGCCGCTGGTGTACAGCCAGTGGTAAACATTATTCAATGCCAGATTGACGTTGGCTGTACTGTTCCAGTATGTCAGTTCCGAATACCTGTCGCGTGGCGACAAATCCAGCTTTTTACATCCGCCTATAATGGTGAGTAAAAACAGGATGAATATGGAATATTTTATAAAAGATCTGCTGGTCATATTTTTAGTATTTCAGGTTATTAAAAAGTAATGTCGAGACCAATGCCTACAAAAACAGGCATGAAATAAGCCCTGGCGCTGTTGGCGCCCGAACTGTTGGGATCAACATTCGCGTTAAACTCGCTCATTTCCGGGTCAAGAAAATCAAGTTTGGATAATGTGTACAGGTTTTGGCCTGTTAAATAAAACCTGGCTTTCTGCATTCTAATACGCTCAGAAACCGATTGCGGGATGGTGTACCCCAACTGTACATTTTTAAGGCGTGCATAAGCCGCGTTAAAAAGGTAGAGGTCTGACCCGCGCCTGAAATTATTTGAGTTGGCAGCAGAACCTGCTTCTGCCAGCCGTGGCCATCTTGCATCTGGATTGGTTGGCGTCCAAAAATCTGTTTGGTGCTTATACATGGTACCACCATAACCATAGTGGAACGGCTCTACCTGCTCACCCCTAATCATTTGCGAACGCTTGCCCACACCCTGTATGAATATTTGCACATCCAGGCCCTTCCAGTTCATATTATACGTAAAGCCATATGTATAGCGTGGAAACGGATTGCCTAAGATGAACATGTCATCTTCTGTTATCACTCCGTCGCCATTGCGGTCAACATATCTCAAATCACCAGGACCTACTACCGAATTGGCAAACCGCGGATACCCAGTAACATCATTTACCTGATCAATGGTTTGAAAAAAGCCGTCTGTTTTATAACCATAATAAACGGTAATTGGCTGGCCTACCCTTCTCAGCAGTTTGAACTCTTCTTTATTGTATGGTGTATATTCATCCACACCTGTATTTAAAGAGATCAGTTCGTTTAGGTTGTCAGCAAAGTTGAGCATGAAGGAATGCTGTACCACTCTGCCAGGGTGATTGTAAGACGCTCTTACTTCCCAGCCCCTGTTTCTGACTTTTGCAAAATTGTAATCAGGGAATGTGGCGCCAAAAATCAGCGGCACGTCTTCGCGCCTGATGAGAATGTCGCTTGTGGTTTTATCAAAATAATCAAGGTTGATG
>JAFAFV010000199.1 GCA_023423285.1 Bacteroidota bacterium | reverse complement strand
TGTTGCCGGTAG
This sequence comes from Bacteroidota bacterium, assembly GCA_023423285.1. Classification (GTDB taxonomy): domain Bacteria; phylum Bacteroidota; class Bacteroidia; order Chitinophagales; family Chitinophagaceae; genus Niabella. The sequence continues at coordinate 15,265 of JAFAFV010000199.1, read as the reverse complement.
TACTTTCTACAGCCACATTTATGGCTTCGCCACCAAATAACTTTCTATAATCTCCGGCTGCGCCTGCCACATCTGTAATGTTGGTTCCGTTAATTTGAGTAACCATATCTCCTCTTTTTAATCCTGCGTTAGAAGCAGGCGTGTGGGGGTAAACATATTTTACAATTCCTACAATCCTGGATTTTGATGCGTCTGCCCAAAGCAAGTTAAATGCCCAGCCAAAGTCTACAGGCTCTCCCGAAAACTCTGCCAAAAGCGCGCTCACATCGTTGGTTATCCAAGACCATCCATTCTGTGTATCTAAAGGATAGAGCAGGCTTTCAAAATATTTAACCGGATCATTATCTGCAGACGTCGGGATTTTATTTTTCATATAATCTGACCATTTGTAAAATACAGATAACCCATCGTAAGCAAATTCTGATACGATATTTAATCCTGAAACCATATTAGTTTGAGAAGATGCGGCATTGACAGGTGGCGTCCATAATACAGATTCTCTCAGCAGCGCATCTTTTGCTACATACAATTTTGCCTGTTGGGCAGCATTAACGCTGCGAGGCAAGGATGGCGTTCTTACAGTCGAAGCACTAATACTAGATATTTTTGAAAGGGCTACAGCAATCATGTAATCAGTGGGATCAGCCAATGGCTTATAAGCAGTCCTGTCGTTTTCACGGCTGGTTACCGGCACATTTGGAATCAATTTGCCGGGATTAGAGAAGTTATTATTATTCTTATCAGAGTATATGGCAACAATCGGTTGCATGCCCCAGTTCCGCAACGAGTCTTTTTCACTTAGGGTAAGTTTAGTAGAGTCATATAAAGCTACTGCTTTCCCTTTATAGCTGTCAAAAGGCGTTACGGTAAATGATGCGGTAAATTTGCCTCCTGTTTCATTTCCTACGTGAACAACGTTCATATGTGGTTTTAAGCAAAATGCCAGAAGTTCTGCAGCAGAATAGGAATCATCTGTAGCGATAATATAAACATTTTTTAAGTCGAGGTTGGCATTGAGCGGATTACTGTACGCGGGATTAAATTCACCTAATTTATAAACTCTGTCGTCTCCATACACATTGTTGAGATAGGCATTAAAATCTAATTGCGAAAACACAGCTTTGCTTTGTACTGCGGCTTTAGGAGCGATTAAAGACGCCAGATAAGTGGCCGCCCCTATGGAGCCTCCGTGATTATAACGAAGGTCCACGATCAAATCCGTTACACCTTCAGCTTTAAACTTCGCAAAGGTTTCAAATAACTTTGGATTGTATTCATCAATAAAAGAAGAATAAAAGAGATAGCCAATTTTTTTGTCGTTATTATTTTTTGTCCCACCTCCATCTATCTCGCGCTTGCAGGATATAATAGAAACAGAGAAGAATATCATCAGAGATGTGATAACAACAAAATGTAGGAACTTTTTCATTTTTACAAAGATGTCTTTAAGTGAATAGATTTGTATATAAATCTAAATTCATAGATTGTTTCAAGCAATAAAAGTATTGAAAGTTTTGGGAATTTAACAAGAAATTATCTTTGCCCATTACAGCATTTTAAATTACTTTTCCAGATTATTGATACTGAACATAAGTTACTTACAATGTCAAAAACCGACCAGCGACGAAAAGAACAATCTCTTGAATACCATTCCAAAGGACGACCCGGCAAGATCGAGGTCATCCCTACCAAAGAAACCAAATCACAGCGCGACCTTTCACTGGCCTATTCTCCCGGAGTTGCTATACCCTGTCTGGAGATTGCAAAAAACACAGATAATGTATATAAATACACTGCCAAAGGAAACCTGGTAGCGGTAATAAGCAACGGTACTGCCGTACTGGGCTTGGGAAATATCGGACCCGAAGCCGGCAAACCCGTAATGGAAGGCAAGGGCGTACTGTTTAAAATATTTGCCGATATTGATGTTTTTGATCTTGAGATCAATGAAACTGATCCTGAAAAATTTGTAGAAATTGTAAAAGCGCTGGAACCCACTTTTGGCGGCATTAACTTAGAAGACATTAAAGCGCCTGAATGCTTTTACATAGAAGAGCAGCTAAAGAAGCAACTGAAGATACCTGTGATGCACGATGACCAGCACGGTACCGCCATCATTAGCGCGGCTGCTTTGCTTAACGCGCTGGAACTGCAAAATAAAAAAATTGAAAAAGCAAAATTTGTGGTAAATGGCGCCGGCGCTGCCGCCATGGCCTGCGTGATGCTTTACCAGGATATGGGCGCCCGGCCTGAAAATTTTATCATGTTCGACAGCAAGGGTGCCCTGCATAAAGGACGTACCGATCTTGATCAGTTTAAATCACGATTTGCCACCGCAGAAAAAAATATTACGCTCAGACAAGCTATGAAAGGCGCGGATGTATTTATTGGGCTGAGCGCCGCGAATATATTGGATGCCGCCATGATCAAAAGCATGGCGAGAAAGCCCATTGTGCTTGCCATGGCAAATCCTGACCCTGAAATCTCATGGGAGCTTGCTACCAATGCACGTAAAGACATTATTATGGCTACGGGCAGAAGCGATTACCCCAACCAGGCCAACAACGTGCTGGGTTTTCCTTACATATTTCGCGGTGCACTTGACGTGCGCGCAGTGCATATCAATATCGAAATGAAACTGGCGGCAGTAAAGGCCCTGGCAGACCTGGCTAAAACGCCCGTTCCTGATATTGTGAACCTGGCTTACAATGAGCCCAATATCAGTTTCGGACCGAATTATATTATTCCGAAACCCTTGGATCCACGTTTGGTGGCAACGGTGGCGCCCGCGGTAGCAAAAGCCGCTATCGAATCCGGTACCGCTCGGCTTAATATTACAGACTGGGAAAAGTATGCTGAAGACCTCAATAAAAGGCTTGGGCTGCACAACCAGGTTATAAGAGTATTGGGTTCAAAGGCCCGCAGCGAGCCTAAACGTATTGTGTTTGCAGAAGCTGAAAACATCAATATTTTAAAAGCTGCACAAATCGTTTTAGACGAAGGAATTGGTTTCCCTATTCTTTTGGGCGATCAAAAAAACATCCAGCGCATGGCTGCCGAAGCCGCAGTTGATCTTTCTGAAATGGGGGTGATTGACCCGCGGGGTAATAATACAGCCAAACAGCGCGAGACATACGGTAATATCTTTTTTAAAAAAAGAGCCCGTAAAGGCTATACGAAAGATGAGGCCATTGTGCTGATGCGCAATAGAAACCATTTTGGCTGCATGATGGTTGAGCAGGGCGATGCTGATTGCATGATCTCGGGTTTAACAAAAAAATATTCAGAAGCACTAAGCCCCGCGTTACAAATCATTGGCACGGAAGACGGTGTAAATAAAGTGGCAGGCATGTACCTGGTGATGACCAAAAAAGGCCCGCTATTCCTGGCAGATACTACCGTCAACATCACGCCTACAGCAGAAGAACTGGCCGAAATTGTAATACTTACTGCAAAAGAAGTGAGCGCTTTCAACATTGAGCCGCGCATTGCCATGCTTAGCTATTCCAACTTTGGAAGCAGCAAAACGCCAGAAGCCAGGCTGGTTTCAAAAGCAAGGAAAATTGTGAAACAAAATGCGCCGTCTCTGATTGTTGACGGAGAAATGCAGGCTAATATTGCTTTGAATAATCACTTGCTGAAAGAAATGTATCCTTTTAGCGAATTGGTGGAGAAAGAGGTAAACACCCTAATCTTCCCTAACTTAGCATCCGGCAATATAGCTTACAATATTTTAAAAGAAACTGGTGCCAGCGACGCAATTGGCCCGATTGTTCTGGGGTTAAAGAAACCTGTACACGTGTTGCAACTGGGCAGTACGGTTACCAATATTGTAAACATGGCCATGATCGCTGTTATTGACGCGCAATTAAAATGCAAAGAACAGACTGGCGATAAAAAAACAAAAAAACAGAGCAGACCGTTAATTAACAATTAAAAATAAACTCGCTTGAAGATCATCAGGGAATTTGGAGAATTCATACAAATGTTCGGTGGCATGTTTCGCCGGCCTGAAAACACGAAAATGTTCTGGAAACAGTTTATGCTGCAGTGTAAAGACATTGGCGTAGGCTCACTAGGCATTATTGTGATCATTTCCATTTTTATAGGGGCAGTGTCTACGCTGCAAACCGCCTACCAGCTGGTATCCCCCATCATTCCGCGTGAAACCATTGCTCAAATTGTACGGGATACTGTAATACTTGAGTTTGCGCCCACGCTGAGTTGTATTGTACTGGCGGGTGTTGTGGGCAGTAAAATTGCCAGTGAGCTGGGTAATATGCGCGTGAGTGAACAAATAGATGCAATCGAGATTATGGGCATCAATACTAAAAGTTATTTGATACTTCCTAAAATACTGGCCGGAACCCTAACGATACCTTTATTAATTATTATTGCTATGGTGCTTGGTATCTGGGGTGGTCGTCTGGCAGGGGCTGCAGCGGGTATCATTGATCCAACTATTTACGACAAAGGTCTTATTCTGGGTTTTAATCCCTACAACGTGTACTTTGCTTTAATAAAAAGCTTTGTATTTGCCTTTCTTATCACTGCGGTGCCTTCTTATTATGGTTACAATGTAAAGGGGGGGGCGCTGGAGATCGGCTTGCAAAGCACAAGAGCCGTGGTCGTTTCCTGCGTGCTTTTATTGTTTGCAGATTATATTTTATCCGCATTATTACTTTAAACCCTTTCCACCATAAATGATTGAGATTAAAAATATAAAAAAGAGTTTTGGAGATAAAGAGGTAATCAAAGGCGTGAACGCCGTGTTTGATAAAGGAAAATGCAACCTCATTATTGGCACCAGTGGCAGCGGAAAAACAGTGCTTATGAAATGTATGGTTGGTTTGATGGAACCCACCGAAGGCGAAGTGCTTTATGATGGCCGCGATTTTGTACATATTTCCAAAGAAGAAAAAAAAGAGGTTCGAAAGCAAATTGGTATGCTGTTTCAGGGCTCTGCTCTTTTCGACAGCCAAACGGTACTGGACAATGTAATGTTCCCACTTCACATGTTTACCAACGATAGGCTTTCGGCCAAAAAACAAAGGGCTTATGAAGTGTTAAAAAGAGTAAACCTTACCGAAGATGCTTATAAAAAATTCCCCTCTGAAATAAGTGGTGGTATGCAAAAACGCGTGGCCCTGGCAAGGGCTATTGTACTCAACCCACGTTATCTTTTTTGTGATGAGCCTAACTCCGGCCTAGATCCGCAAACATCACTGGTGATTGATAAACTAATACAGGAAATAACCGTGGAGTATAACATCACCACTATTTTAAACACACACGATATGAACAGTGTAATGGAAATTGGCGACCACATTGTTTATATGCACCAGGGCGTAAAAGCTTGGGAGGGCAATAGCAAGGACATTATCTTCAGCGAAAACGAACAGCTTAACGAATACATCTTTGCATCTGCATTTTTGCGCGATGCACGTAACATGCGCAACATAAAAGAAACCGGCGAAGTACCGGATGAAGTAAAAGAAGAAATTAAAGACGCGCTGGAAGACAGCCTGAACCTGAATATGGATGGGGATGGAAAAATTGGAAAAGATGATGATGAGAATCAGCGTACTTCGGCATAAAAATATACATTTGCCATATTCCTAAGAATATCAACAAACTTATGTCAGTTTTAATCAACAAAAATTCAATTGTTTTAGTACAGGGCTTTACAGGTACAGAAGGCACTTTTCACGCTTCTCAAATGATAGAATACGGAACCAATGTTGCAGGCGGAGTTACGCCCGGCAAAGGCGGCACCAGTCATTTAGACCGCCCGGTGTTCAACACGGTTGCAGCCTGCGTACAGCAAACCGGCGCCACTGTAAGCATCATTTTTGTACCGCCAGCCTTTGCTGCAGATGCTATTATGGAAGCCACCGAAGCAGGTATTGAGCTGGTGGTGTGCATTACAGAAGGTATTCCTGTACAGGATATGGTAAAAGTGAAGAATTATCTGAAAGGCACGTATACAAGGCTTATTGGCCCCAACTGCCCCGGCGTAATCACCGCAGGCGAGTGCAAAGTGGGCATCATGCCGGGCTTTGTGTTTAAACAGGGGCGTATCGGTATCGTTTCTAAATCAGGCACACTTACTTACGAAGCGGCAGACCAGGTGGCTAAGGCGGGACTGGGTATCAGCACTGCCATTGGTATTGGCGGAGACCCGATCATAGGCACGCCAACCAAAGAAGCTGTAGAATTATTAATGAACGATCCCGACACCGACGCCATTGTAATGATTGGAGAAATTGGCGGAGGTATGGAAGCCGAAGCTGCCCGATGGATTAAAGAAAACGGCAATCAAAAACCGGTGGTTGGATTTATTGCAGGCCAAACCGCGCCTCCCGGTCGGCGCATGGGCCACGCGGGCGCTATTGTTGGCGGCGAAGAAGATACCGCGGCAGCTAAAATGCAGATCATGGAAGAGTGCGGCATTCACGTGGTAAACAGTCCGGCGGATATAGGCTTTAAAATGGCTGAAGTGATTGGTATGAAATAAAATCTAATTTCAAAGCATTTCTACCCCGCAGGTTGCGGGGTTTTTTTTTATATAAAATCGTTTTAGTAAAAAGTAGTCATAAATTTTAATTAGGATATAAAAGATATTTTACACGGTTGACCTTAAATTTTCAGTCCCCGCTCCCAATTTTACTGTGGTCTTCTTAATCTGTACCAATACTTATATCAATAGCAAAAACACCATTGATTTTTACAAATTACTTGATCACTTCCAGGTTCTTCAATTGCCACATTTACCACATTTTCAAATTATCAAAAAGGAAGGTTACTTTTGCAAAACTCCAATTTTACAATTAACATATGAACATATTAGAAGCCCGGGCTAAAGAATTCAGAAACAGGCACATTGGTCCTGATGAGCGTGAAACAAGAGAAATGCTTGCTGTTACAGGCTTCAGTAGCATTGACGCACTGATAGAAAAAACAATTCCAGCGCATATCATAATGGACAGTGGCCTGAAAGTGCCCAAAGCTATGAGTGAGCATGAATACCTCAGGCACATCAAAAACATGTCGCTGAAAAACAAGATTTTCACCAATTATATCGGGCAGGGTTATTACGGCACCATTGTTCCATCAGTTATTTTAAGAAATGTGTTTGAAAATCCGGGCTGGTACACACAGTACACGCCTTACCAGGCAGAAATTTCCCAGGGCCGCCTGGAAAGCCTTTTGAACTTTCAAACGGTGATTGCCGACCTTACGGCATTACCACTAGCCAATGCATCGCTGCTTGACGAGGCTACTGCCGCCGCTGAAGCCATGCTGATGTTTTATAACATGAACAACAAAACCGACGCAATTAACCGCCCGAAATTTTTTATTGATACTGAAATCTTTCCCCAAACAAAAGACGTGGTATATACCCGCGCCAAACCATTTCATATTGAAGTGGTAGAAGGTGATTACAAAACCACCGTGATAGATGAAACCTATTTTGGTGCGCTGGTTCAATATCCCAATAACAAAGGCAGCATTGAAGATTACAGGAGCTTTACTGAAAAAGCACACGCTGCCGGCGCTTTTGTGGCTATGGCTACCGACCTGCTGGCGCTCACGTTGATTACGCCTCCCGGGGAACTGGGTGCAGACGTAGCAGTAGGTTCTGCTCAACGCTTTGGTGTACCGCTGGGTTATGGCGGCCCGCACGCAGGCTTTATGTCGGCCAAAGATGAATTCAAGCGCAACATACCCGGCCGCATTATTGGCGTAAGCGTGGATGCGCATGGCAACCGTGCACTGCGGATGGCGCTGCAAACAAGGGAGCAACACATCAGGCGCGAAAAAGCCACTTCAAACATTTGTACTGCACAGGCGATGCTGGCCAACATGGCAGCCATGTATGCCGTGTACCACGGCCCACACGGACTGAAAAGCATTGCACAGCGTGTTGCGCTGTTTACACAAATTGTTGCAGAAGAAATTCAGGCGCGCGGTTTTGAACTTGTTTCAGAAAACTTTTTTGATACCCTTGTGGTGAAAACTACAGCAACTGTTGCTATCAGAAAAAAAGCTGAAGCTCAAAAAATAAACCTGCGATATATTGATGATGCACACATTGGCATTTCACTGGATGAGACTACAATTGTTGAAGATCTTTTCGACCTCATCAATTGTTTTGAAAATGATACTAATGCCGTAAGTTTTGAAATTGACGCAGAAGCTGGTTTAACCCGTATTCCGCAGACATTGCTGCGTACTTCTAAATTCTTAACGCATGCCGTTTTCAATTCGTACCGCAGCGAAACCCAAATGATGCGTTACATTAAATATTTAGAAAACAAAGACCTTTCACTTAATACTTCTATGATTTCCCTGGGCAGTTGCACTATGAAGCTTAATGCAGCTACTGAAATGATTCCGCTAAGTTGGAATCACTGGGCTTCCATTCATCCTTTTGCTCCAGTAGATCAGGCACAGGGGTATGCACAGCTTGTAAAAGAACTGAGTGATTACTTATGCGTCATTACTGCTTTGGACGCGTGCAGCCTGCAACCCAACAGCGGTGCATCTGGCGAGTACGCCGGGCTGATTGCCATTAAAGCTTATCATGAAGCACAGGGGCAGCCACATCGCAACGTAATGCTCATCCCAATATCGGCTCATGGCACCAACCCTGCCAGCGCCGTAATGGCGGGCATGAAGGTAGTGGTGATAAAGGCTTTGGAAAATGGCTATATTGATGTAGAAGACCTGAAGGCCAAAGCAGCGCAACACAGCGAAAACCTGGCTGGTATCATGATTACCTATCCCAGTACATACGGTGTTTATGAAGAAACCGTGAAGGAGATCAACCAGGTAATACACGACCACGGCGGGCAGGTGTATATGGACGGCGCCAACATGAACGCCCAGGTTTCTTACACGGCTCCCGGCCTTATTGGCGCTGATGTATGTCACCTTAACCTGCATAAAACCTTTGCCATACCGCATGGCGGCGGTGGCCCGGGAGTAGGGCCAATTTGTGTAAAACAACATCTTGCGCCGTTTTTGCCCGGCCACATTTTAAACAATGGTGATGAGAAAAATAGAATCGGCGCCGTGGCAGCGGCTCCTTATGGTTCTGCATCTATTCTTTTAATTTCATATGCTTACATCAGAATGTTGGGTACTACCGGGTTAAAGAAAGCCACGCAATATGCAATTCTTAACGCCAATTATATGCGCGCCAGGCTTGCGAAGCATTTTGATATTTTATATACCAACGACAACGGCCTGTGCGCCCATGAATTTATTGTAGACCTGCGCCCCTTTAAAAAAACAGCGCAAATTGAAGCGGAAGATGTGGCCAAAAGACTGATGGATTACGGCTTTCACGCCCCTACCCTCAGCTTTCCGGTGGCGGGCACCATTATGATAGAACCTACGGAAAGTGAAGACAAAGCAGAGCTTGACCGTTTTTGCGATGCGCTCATCAGCATTTACGAAGAGATGAAAGCCATAGAAGAAGGCAGCAGCGATGTTAAGGACAACCCGCTCAAAAATGCGCCACACACGCAGCATATTGTTACCGCTGACGAGTGGAACCATTCTTACAGCAGGCAGCAGGCAGCATTTCCTTTGCATTATATTACGCTCAATAAGTTCTGGCCTTCGGTTTCGAGAGTGAATAATACTTATGGCGACAGGAACTTGATCTGCACCTGCGAACCAACTGAAGCATACACAGAAGCATAGTAGGTGTTATGGGCATAAGTAGGACAGGCTTTCATATTCCACATTTGCATTTATCATTCATTTTTTTGTTTCATGACACGTCAACAACTTTCAAAACAAATACTGACTAAAAAAACTTACCTCTGTGTTGGGTTGGATACTGATATTACAAAAGTCCCAGAGCATTTGCTAAGCGATGCCGACCCTGTGTTTACATTCAATAAAGCCATTATTGATGCCACAAAAGACCACTGTATTTCTTATAAGATCAATACTGCTTTTTATGAAGCACTGGGTGTGAAGGGCTGGGAGGCAATGGAAAAAACAGTGAACTATATCGGCGATGACCATTTTAAAATAGCTGATGCGAAACGTGGCGATATAGGCAATACATCTGATCAATACGCAAAAGCATTTTTTGAAACACTGCCTTTTGACGCGGTAACCGTTGCGCCATACATGGGTAGCGACAGTGTGCAGCCTTTTCTGCAATACGAAGGCAAATGGGCTATTGTGTTAGGACTTACTTCCAACAAGGGCGCACAGGATTTTGAACTGAAGGAATGTGGTGATGAATTGCTTTATGAAAAAGTTCTTAAAACCATTGCCACATGGGGAACAGAAGAAAACCTCATGTTTGTAATTGGCGCCACACAAGCCAACTCATTTACCAGGATTCGTGAACTTATTCCTGATCATTTTTTGCTGGTACCGGGAGTAGGCGCGCAAGGCGGAAGTTTGAAAGACATTTCAGAAAAAGCAATGAGCAGTAATAGCGGTATTTTAGTAAATGTAAGCCGTGATATTATTTATGCTTCGCAAGGTGAAGACTTTGCCCAAGCGGCGGCAATAAAAGCCAAAGCTTATCAAAGTGAGATGGCAGTATATCTGCAAAGCTTTTAAACTATTGAACAAAGCCCCCGGTGTAAAAATTCTTTGATTTGAGCATATCATACGTAATGAGTGAAGAAGTCATAACCCTTTTACAAAAAACATTCCCCCAGTTTAATGACGAACTGAAGCTATTTATTGCGGACGTTAGCACAGTGAAGCATATTGCCAAAGGCGAGACACTGATGCACGCGGGCCAATACCTGAAACATACGGCGCTGGTAGTTGATGGAATTATCAAAATTTACCGCCAGAGCGAGTTTGGAGATGAAGCTCTTTTATATTACCTCGATGGCGGCAACGCCTGCGCGCTTTCCATGCTTTGCGCATCCAGGCAGCGCACCAGCGAAATTACCGCTAAAGCTATTGAAGCCTGCACGGTTATCATGGTCCCTATAGAATACACCGATGAACTGATGAAACACTACCAGGACTGGTACAATTTTGTAATTGAAACCTACCGCCTGCGCTTTGAAGAAATGCTTGAAGTGTTCGACAATGTTGTTTTCAAAAAGATGGACGAACGGCTGGAAATCTACTTAGCAACCCAGTTTAAAAGCATTGGAACCAACCGTATTGAACTCACACACCAGGAGATCGCCAATGATCTCAATACCTCTCGCGAAGTCATTTCAAGATTATTAAAAAAACTGGAGCAGCACGGCGATATATCTCTTAACAGGAAGTATATTGAAAAGTTAAAATAACCCGATCGTAACTTTTGTTACCAATATAGTTTTACAACCTGAGGAAATTGCAGTTTCATTTAAAAAACAGATTCATGCAACAGGAGACTAAGAAGAAAAATCTATTTTCATTTTCAAATATCATCACGGCAATACTAGTGGTATTTGCCGCAGGCATGTTACTATTTCCAAACTTTAAAGCCACTATTTTACAGGGACTGATGAAAGTAGGTTTATTTCAGCCGGGCGTATCTGCTCAAACAGAACAAACAGTAACTGATAAGAATTGGAATGTTGTATTCACCAATTCAAGAGGGGAAATAATTGATGGTAACGCGTTAAAAGGGAAAATTGTTTTTCTGAATTTCTGGGCTACCTGGTGCCCGCCCTGTATCGCAGAAATGCCTTCTGTAAACGAGTTTTACAAAGATTATAAATCTAATCCCGATATAGTTTTTTTGATTGTTGATGCTGATAATAATTTTGCAAAGTCCGAAAAGTTTATGGCTGACAAAGGATTTGAGCTGCCGGTACAGATTGCCCAAACTAATATTCCCCGGGAATGGTATGAAGGAAGTTTGCCAACAACCGTATTGCTTGATAAAAAAGGGAACATCGTTTATCACCATGCAGGTGTAGCCAATTACAATAGTACAAAATTCAAAAATTTTATTGACGGCTTGTTGAATGAATAGTTATTGCCTGCATTATTTTCATCAATCAAAAAAATGGTAATGCAAATAAATATTTCATGGTTTTTTTTATTTCCATAGATAATACTCTCAAAATTCGTAATAAAAAAAATCCGGGTAGTGTGATAATAATCACCGATAAGAGAATTTGGCAGCACTATTTTAGCAATATAAATTATAATTAAAGATGCGTGAAACATTATTAAGCGGTTGGAATTTTTTAAGGATTGTCAGGCTTGTTTTGGGCCTGGCATTAGTTTTACAGGCTATACAACAACAATTTTGGGCAGCAGGTTTATTGGGCGGTTTATTGGTATTTCAATCTCTTTCCAATACGGGCTGCTGCGGCCCATCAGGCTGTAGGGTTCCGCCAGCGAGAATTAATAAAAAAAATAATAATAGTGTTGACCCGATTGAATATAAAGAAGTAGAATAAAAGCAGTTATTACATGTTTGATTTAAGAAAGTGCGGTTTCGTCCGCACTTTCTTTTTTGTAGACTCTTATCATATTTTAATGTAACAAAAATCACTCATTGGAAAGGTTTTGTACTGTTGTTTTGCAGTATAAATTTTAATAAATGAAGTATTTGATCATTGGAGCAGTAGCTGGTGGAGCCAGCACGGCAGCAAGACTCAGAAGGATGGATGAACATGCAGAGATTATCATTTTTGAAAAAGGCGCTTATATTTCTTATGCCAATTGCGGGTTGCCTTATTACATAGGCGATGTGATAAAAGACCGTAATAAACTTTTTGTACAAACTGCAACCGGTTTTAAAGAGCGGTTTAATATTGATGTAAGAACAAATACAGAAGCGATCAAAATTGACAAGGTAAATAAACTGGTGGCTGCTAAAAATTTATTAACAGGTGAAGAGTATGTCGAAAGCTATGACAAACTTGTGCTTTCGCCCGGTGCAGAACCATTGCGCCCACCACTGCCGGGAATTAATTTGCCAGGCATTTTTACACTTAGAACTATTCCTGATACAGACAATATCAAAGCTTTTGCTGAAAAGTACAGGGATGGGAAAGCAGTGGTGATCGGTGGCGGATTTATTGGTCTTGAAATGGCAGAGAACCTCCACCATCTTGGCCTGCAGGTAACAATTGTTGAAATGGCAAACCAGGTGATGGCACCGGTTGATTTTCCTATCGCAGCGATAGTTCAGCAACACATACGTTCCAAAGGTGTGGATCTATTGCTCAACACCACTGTCAGTAGTTTTGAAAAAAACGGACAAAGCATTATGGTCAACTTCAATGATGGCACTTCACTGGAATCTGAAATTGTCATTCTTTCAATCGGCGTAAAACCTGATACAAAGCTGGCGGCTGATGCCGGACTTGAAATTGGTAAAGCAAAAGGCATTTGGGTAAATGAATTTTTACAAACCTCTGATGAAGACATATATGCCGTTGGCGATGCTATTGAGTTTGAAAATCCTATTATTAATCGCCCTCTAAACACATACCTGGCCGGACCTGCAAACAAACAGGGCCGTATTTGTGCAGATAATATTGTTTTAGGAAATAAGCGAAGATATAAAGGAGCTATCAACACTGCTATTGTAAAAGTATTTGATTATTCCGTTGGCGCAACAGGTATGGCTGCAAAGCATTTAAAACATTTCAACATCCCTCATCTTGTTTCAACTACCCGTTCAGCATCGCACGCAGGTTATTACCCTGATGCAAAACAAATGACAATACAGATCACATTTTCCCCAACTGACGGGAAGCTACTGGGAGCGCAGGTTGCAGGAATTGAGGGCGTGGATAAACGCCTGGATGTATTGTCACTGATCATTCAAAAAGGTGGGACAATTTATGACCTTACAGAAATGGAGCACGCTTACGCACCTCCCTATTCTTCAGCTAAAGACCCTGTGAACATGGCCGGCTTTGTTGCAGAAAATTTATTACAGGCAAGATTTGAACAAATTTACTGGAATGAATTTTTAACTCATTACGAAAACAACAGCAACGCCATTTTGATTGATGTGCGCACACCTAAGGAATATCATAACAAAACAATTCCCGGAGCTGTGAATATTCCCATGGATGAATTAAGAAACAATCTTGGTGAACTGCCTAAGGACAAAACACTCTACGTGTTTTGCGAAATAGGACTAAGGGGTTACCTGTCCCAAAGGATCTTAAGACAGCATGGGTACGATCATGTTTATAACCTCGCCGGAGGCTTTGCCTTGTGGAGCGTATCTACAATGGAGATGGAATTAGGAAGAAAAAGAGAGTTGGTAAGTTAAGAAGTTCAAAAATTGAGCATGATCCTGTAAAACAAAAAAAAACACATGAAAACATTGTATGAAATAGTAAACAATAAAAAAAGGACGCTGATTGATGTGAGGTCTTCTCAGGAATTTAATAGTACACACATCCCCGGCGCGGTAAACATTCCTGTCCAGGAGTTAAACGATCATATCACCAAGATTTCAGGAATGCAAAAACCTATTGTGGTTTATTGCCAATCCGGTGGGCGGAGCGCTATTGCAGCGGGCATTTTAAACCAAGCAGGGATAGACGAAGTGTATAACGGCGGAGGAATTGGTAATATGCAATTGATGCTTATGTAACAATGAAGTTATTATCCAAATTATAGCGGCTGGAGCATTTTTTTACTTTTACAAAAACCCCATCATTATGAAAAAGCTATTGGTAATTACAGCGATAGTTTTAGTTTCATTTCTTCTAGTAAGATGTGGCGTTAACAGAAATCCAAATGCGAAAAAGAATGCACTGGAATCTATAGAGGACACCGCAGTGTACAACAAATACCTGAAGCGTGGTGGTGAACTTGCAATACAAACGGGTACAGAACTTATAAAAAATGTATCTGAAGCTATAGCAAAAGAGGGAACGGAATATGCTATCAGTTACTGTAATACCAAGGCATTGCCACTTACAGATAGTATGGCCACCCTTTTAAACGTATCTATAAAAAGAGTTACTGATAAAGCCCGAAACCCGGCCAACCTGGCAAACGGTGAAGAACTATCTTATATTGAACTTGCAAAAAGCGAACTTGCTTCTGGTAAAAAACCAAAACCCTGGGTAGTGCAAACCGCACAAACCATGGAGGGATATTATCCTATCCTTACAACCAATATGTGTATGCAATGCCACGGAAATAAAGATGCCATTGATGTAAAAACCCTAACAAAACTAAAACAACTTTATCCTGCAGATTCTGCCACAGGCTACAAACCCGATCAGCTGCGTGGCTTGTGGGTAATACAAATGAATAAGGAATCTATGAGCCAGCAGCCCGCTCTTTAACA
>JAFAFV010000196.1 GCA_023423285.1 Bacteroidota bacterium | reverse complement strand
ATCCTGTCTGGCGTTGGGTTTTCCGGTTTTGAATCCCCGGTTTGTTGCACCCAATCTTCCAAAGTTTTACGCAGAAACGCTAATATTTTTTTGTTTTTGGGTGATGATGCCACATTCTGAAACTGGTTCGGATCGTTAGGCAGGTAATAAAGCTCTTCAGATGGGCGGGGTTGCAGAAAAACATCCTGTTGTTGCGGCACGGTCAGCCCTTCTTTGTGAGCCTGCCAGAGTTCTGTTCCTGCAGGGTAATAACTTGCAGATTCTGCTGATAAATTTTTCCTTTCGGGGTAGCCGTTAAAAATGTACATCCAATCTCCAAAGCGCACCATCCGTTCATATGCCTGAAATACATGCCAGTTGTGTTCTGCAAAAACAAAATCTCTGGTCTTCTTTTTCTGATTTGTAAGCAGGGGATAAAAACTTTTGCCCTGTATTTTCTCAGAAGCTGTTATACCTGCTATTTCTAAAATGGTGGGTGCAATATCTACTGCACTGATCAATGCATTTTGAATGCCTTTTATACCGGGACCTAAAATGATAAAAGGCGTTTTGATCCCGCTGTCGTAAAGCCTTGCTTTGCTACGGGGAAAAGGGCGGCCGTTATCACTCATCAGGATGAAGTACGTGTTATGCAGCAAATGCTGGTCTTCCAATTCTTTCATCAATAACCCTGTAAAATAATCTATTCGTGATATTTCATAAAAATATCCGGCAAGGTCTTTCCTGGTTTCCGGACCGTCAAAAAGCATGGGCGGCACTTTAATACCGGCAGGGTCAATCTTTTGGCCGTGGTTGTTAAATTGCCAGTCTCGATGAGCATCATGCGAAGCCAACCAAAAAAAGAAGGGTTGATCTTTAGGCCTGTTTCGCAACAGCGCAATCCAGTCTTCCTGCCCACCCGGGCCTTTGCCAGACGAGATGGTATCAAAAGCGGCTCTTACAGCCTGTCCCATATGGTTTTTACCTGATAAAGCAGTGTAGTAACCAGCATCTTTAAGCCGTTGAGGAAACATGTCCATACCACGTGGCAACGGATCGTGCAGTTCCGGTGCGCCGGTACTATGCGGGTACCTTCCGGTAATAATGCTGTTTCTGCTGGGGCTGCAACTGCTGGTGCTCAGGTACGCGTTTGTAAACTTCATACCCGTTGTTGCAAGGCGGTCAATATGAGGGGTTTTAACAGACGTACCGCCATAGCAACCCAGGTCGTTCCAGCCCACATCATCCATTATGATGAATATGAAATTGGGCTGTTGCCGGGCCTCAGCTCTGCCGGCAGCCACAGAAAGCAAAAAGAAAATATGTAAGCAAACCGCTCTCACTCGTTATACTATATCATTTTACGGAATAGGGTTTCCGTTATTCTGCTTTGGTAACAGTTGGCCCCAGGTAAGATTTTTTCATACCGCCAAAATCTAAAACAATTTTTTGAATCACCATACCAGGATCGCCGCATTTAATGTGCAGCGTATGCTTACCCGGCTTGTCAATATAAAAAGTAGATTTATTGACTGCCGCGTTTCTTAAAACATTTTCGTACCATGTTTGCGAATACTCGGGCGCTGATGAAGATGGCAACGCCACTGGCCCGTCATTAATACAAACCGCATAGCGCGTTTGTGATGTAGCCTGCTCATGAAACCCAAAATCCCTATCGGAGCTTAATGGAAATAGGGGCAACACATAAGTATATACATCTACAGCGCCGCTTTGAAAAGTATAGAAATCATATTCTAATCCGGGAGATGCATTATCGCGCGGGTTTTGCTGCCTGGCCGTGGGATCGCCGATCATGACACTGCGGTCTTCAAAACCAAGATTTTCGATGATCTGCATTTTTATGTCATTGTTTTCTCTTTTCCGGTGAAAGTCAGAGCCGGCAATAGCGATCACTCCATTGTCTTCAACAAACAATCCTTTTACATCTGCCACTGATGGTGTGGAAGGATTGAAAACAGAGATCAACACTTTTTCGGTATGATTGCCGCTGCTGAATTCAACATGGCCAGTCACATTTTCACCTTTAGGAACTTTCGCCCAGTCTACAGAAACCCAGATCTTTTGTTCATGCTGAACTGTGCCTTTATCACTGCTTAGCACGATCCAGCTATCAGATGCTTTTGCCGACCAGCTAAACGCCTGGCTGCCGGTATTAAAGATATCTACAAAATATTTTTTAGGTAAAAATTTATTAAATGCAGGAAGCTGGTGAAAGGCCGATCCTGTTTTTTGCGGCTCCTGCCCTTCGGCAAAAATTTTCATTTGCGGCTGTGCCGGTACCTGTACTGAATCTAACCTGGGCAATTCAAAATAGGATGCGGTAACGCCCTGTCTTAACGAAAGAATCCGTTTCCATTTTCCATCCATCAGGTCGTTGTACTCGTATGAAATTTTGTAAAGCGTATCATAGTAATGCTTCACGCTGTCACGCAGCAGGTTGGCCCCGGAGCGCCCCTGAAACTGATACCAGCGGTTTTTTTGCGCGGTGAGCAGTTTTTTATTCATCAGCTCTGAGCCTTTTATCGGATAGTATAGCAACTGGAAGAAGGAAGGTTTCTCATTCTCCGGAAGTTCATTTAAAATTCTTTCTGCCACGGAACCGATTTTTGCATAATCATTCAGCCGCTTTTCCGCTTCACCATAATTGATAAAAGAGAAATCCGTGTCGGTGATGCGCTCGCGCGCATTCTTAAATGTGTTCCACTCATATCCCCAACCCATAAACTCCGGCTTGCGTGCAAATGCAAGCCTGTAATACTCGGTGGTGATGTTTTTAAAATCGGTGAAATATTTTTTACCATAGATATCACTCAACCATTCTGCGTTGTAATCTGCTATATTTTCAAAACTGAATTTTTTCAGGTCATAAGCCATATCAAGAAACAGCGTTACAGGAAACTCGCATGATTTGATGTCGCCGGCATTCAGCAGCCACAGCCTGTCAGCGCCTGTATTATAAGCCTTGCTCAGTTCTTCATACATCAATGCTGGCGGCGTGGAAGCCACCCACAAATAATCGTGCGGGGCGCCCAGATAAGATGCGTGGTAATAAACACCTGAGCCGCCGGAGCGTTTTTGTTCGCGTGGACTGCTTAGCTGTTTCATATAGCCATAGTTATCATCGGGCCACACCAGTATCACATCATCCGGCAGTTCCAGCCCGGCCAGGTAAAGCTCCAGCACTTCTTTGTAAGGCGTAAAGGCCTGCGGAATTTCTTCTATCGGCTTATCAATATATTTTTTTAAAATAGCGCGCTGGTCCTTCAATGCTTCGCTTACCAGTTTCACTCGCTGCTCCAAAGTGTAATTCCCCGTCATGGCCCTGTCATGCAGGCCGCGCAGCGCCAGGGTGTACACATTTTCGTAAGGAGAATTTTCCTTCACACGCTGATCAAGCACTTTTAAAATACCCTCCTTATTGGTCATGTAGTTCCACTCGCCCATGGTTTTTTTATCCCACTCGCTGGCATTGTTAAACAAAAGCGGCTCCGGGTGCACGCTGCCCATTACGATGCCAAACGAATCTGCTACCAGTTTGTTAGCAGCATATTTATTAAATGCACCGCTGGCCTCGTGCATGGCGGGGCACAGGTAATTGCCTTTAAGCCTCAGCAGCAGTTCAAAGACTTTTGCATAGGTTTTCGGACCGATATCTTTTAGCTCAGGGTCGAAAGTATGTTTTGCCCAGGGCAGCAGCCCCCAGTCTTCATCATTGATAAAAAGACCGCGGTACTTTACTGAAGGCGCCGGCGAAGTAAAGTTTTTTACATTTACATAAAGGCTGCTTCTTTTTTTCACGGCCACATCTGCCCACCAGTACCACGGCGAAACGCCAATGGCCTCGGAAACTGAAAACAAACCATATGCTGTGCCGCGCCTGTCGCTTCCAGCTATTACCAGCGCCTGCCTCACGTTGGGGTAAGGATTATTGACAAGCTGGATAGTATAACGCTCCCACTGACCGTTGATATCATTCACGTTCAGTTTTTTGTTTTTTATCAGTCTGTCAATAACGCTGCTTTTTCCCACGGTACCGGCTATAACAATGTGTTGCGACATCCTGGTTGCATTACTGTTCAGCAACAAGCTTTTCCCGGTTACACGTTCCACATCTTCTGCAAAAAGCGCCACGGCGCGTTTTACGGCCAGCTCATCATGATCGTCATAAACAATATGCGTTTGTGTGGCGGCTGA
>JAFAFV010000169.1 GCA_023423285.1 Bacteroidota bacterium | reverse complement strand
ATGTTTACAAAGTTCAATAGATAACTAAAACTTTGTAATAAATAATGAGCTCCAACATCAGGCGTCAAAGTATTATTTCCTCTCTCGTTATTTATTTAGGATTTGCGGTAGGGCTTTTAAACACTTACTTATTTGCCAAAGAGGGCTATTTTACCCCGCAGGAATATGGATTAACAGGCGTATTTCTTGCCGTAGCCATGCTTATTGCATCGCTTTCAACCTTGGGCATGCCGGGCTATATTTACAAATTTTACCCTTATTACAGTAATAATTTAAACCCGCGTCAAAATGATATGATCACTTGGGCTGTGCTGGTGGGCATGGTTGGGTTTGGGCTAATAACAGTTTTAGGACTTGTTTTTCAGGATGTGGTGGTGAGAAAATATGGCGGTAATTCTCCATTGTTTGTTCAATACTATTATTGGGTATATCCGTTAAGCCTTGGCTTAACCATATATAATATACTGGAAGCTTACGCCTGGAGCCTTCATAAATCTATATTTACCAATTTTCTGCGTGAGGTGCAATGGAGGCTTTCCGTAACCGTGCTTATTGTGCTGTTTATTTTTAAGGTGATTCCGGATTTTGATACATTTATAAAACTATTCTCATTTACTTACCCGGGTATTGCAATTACACTACTCGGCTACCTTGTTTTTACAAAAAAAATTCATTTTACGTTTAAGATTAGTAAAATCAGCAGGCGGTTTATTAATATCATTGCCAGGTTTTGCACTTATATTTACGGGGCCACCATTGTAAGCACGCTTTCACTGGTTTTTGATCAGCTCGTAATTGCTTCTGTTCTCGATAATGGCCTTCAAAAAGCGGCTATTTTCACCCTTGCCCAGCACATGAGCAGCATGGTGCAGGCTCCGCAACGCAGTATTGTAGCAGCTTCTATTCCACATCTTTCGCAAGCCTGGAAGGATAAAAACCTTGGCCTCATCCAACGCATTTACCAGCGTTCTTCCATCAACCTGCTTATATTCTCGCTCTTCATATTTATTTTAATTGCTGTGAACTACCAGCAGGCGGTAATCACTTTTCGCCTCAACCCTGAATTTCTTGCAGGCTTTACCGTATTTCTAATACTGGGGCTAAAAATTGTAATAGATTTGGGCACAGGCGTAAACGCACAGATCATTGGCACTTCTAATTACTGGAGGTTTGAGCTCATTAGTGGAATGATTCTGCTGCTGCTCACTCTTCCGCTTTCATATATTTTTGCAAAGCAATATGGTATAATAGGGCCATCCATCGCACAGCTTATTTCATTTACGATCTATAATGCAATCAGGCTTGTTTTCTTATGGAAAAAATTTAAACTGCAGCCGTTTACACGTAAAACTTTATACACCCTTTTGCTGGCAGTGTTTGTTTTTATAACGTCGTGGTTGTTGTTTGATAAAATGCAGGGTTGGGCAGGGCTATTTGTTAGAAGTACTTATGCAGTGGGCTTGTTTATTACCGGTGTAGTGCTATTAAAACTAACACCGGACTTACGCCCGGTGTTAGATACTATTACGAAAAGATTAAATCTTAAAAAATAACCTATTTAGTTTTTTGCCATCATGTTCGGCTGCTCAATTCTGCCGCCGCCAATGAAGCGAGCCATATAGTAAGAATCGTATAAATCGCTAATGGTAACTCCTTTGCTTGAAGATGAATGAGCAAATTTGTTATTTTTTAGGTAAACGCCCACATGAGATATGCCACCGGTTGTGTTAAAAAACACCAGATCGCCTTCTCTTAATTCAGTTGCAGAAATACGGCGTGAAGCACGATATTGTTCTCTTGCTGTGCGGGGCAGCTCGTAACCGAAAGCTGACTTTAAAGCAGCTCTTACAAAAGCACTGCAATCTACACCGCTTTTGGTAGTGCCGCCATAGCGATAACGCGTACCCCACCATTCATCAATACTTTCTATCAATACAAGGTTTGACAGTGTTTCTGGAACCACTTCAAGCATTGATGCATATTTCTCCTGCAACTTTAACTCAAACTCATCAAAACTATTCAAGGCATAATCAACCTCAGCGGCTACCGTACCAATCTGAGGAGTGCTCGTTAATAATTTTTCAATTTTTTGCCATCTGGTATCAGACTTTGAATTTCTTGGAGAAATGGTTACTTGTTCCATTTTTCCATTATTTGGCATATTAATTGTGTTATTTGTTTGAGAGATCGCAATATTTGTGAAAGCAGTTAATGTTAATCCGAACACCATTTTAATAAACAACATAGTCAAATTTTCTTTTACTGATCCATGCAGATAGTCATTCTGCGTTAAATTAGTTTGTGTACTTCCATTAAAACGGTTAATTGGAGAAAATATTGTGCATGCCATAATTTTTTTTAAAAAAAAATTTCAACCCGCTGCAAATCAATAATTTAAATTAATATTTCGATAATTTTCAGAAACAAATTAATGTTTTGGACATCATTAAAAAAGGGGTAAAACCGAACCGGTTTCACCCCTTTTAATTAAAGGTTGATTGGTTATTTAAAACGGCGCCTCATCCAGATTATTATCAATTTCATCATCGGTCATTTTGTTCATTTTACTTTCTGCAATGAACATTCTGGCACCGCCTTCTTCTTCTTCGATCCTTTTCCATGAGCTGCCCCCAGGCAAACCTATAGCGTTATAAGGGTCATCTTCCCAGCTTATAAATTTTTGAATGTGTAACAGCGCTTTTAGTTTAATCGTTTCCAGCGTACCGTTACGGTGTTTGGCAATTTTTACCTCTGTAAGCCCTTTTTGTTCTTCGCCCTCAGCATTAGTATGAACATCATAATACTCTGGCCGGTATAAGAACATTACCATATCGGCATCCTGCTCAATTGCTCCGGATTCCCTTAAATCACTCAGTTGTGGTACCCGGCTACCATCTTTTGCACCGCGTTTTTCAACTTCACGGCTTAACTGTGATAAAGCTATGATGGGAACATTCAACTCTTTGGCAAGCCCTTTCAGGTTGCGGCTAATGTTGCTGATCTCCTGCTCCCGGTTTCCCTGGCGGTTGTCGCCGGTTCCGCTCATCAATTGCAGATAATCAATTATAATTAAGCCTACATTGTCTTTGTTTCTAAGTTTGCGGCACTTTGCCCTTAACTCAAATATATTTAGCGCCGGGGTATCATCTATGAAAATTGGCGCCTGAGAAAGTCTTTGAATGCCTTTTGTATAAAGTTGCTTCATTTCATGCTCTTCCATTTTGCCACGGGCAATTTTTTCCAGCATGATCTCACTTTCGGCGGCCAATATACGCTGTACCAATTGTGATGCGCTCATCTCCAGCGAAAAGAAGGCCACCGGAGTGGGTTTTGTAGGGTGCATGGCTGCATTACGCGCCAGGTTTAGCGCAAATGCTGTTTTACCTACCGCAGGCCTCGCGGCCAGAATGATGAGATCGCTGTTTTGCCAGCCATAAGTAACTTTATCGAGCAACTTAAAATTACTGGGCACGCCTGTTACATCCTCATTACGCCTGCGCAGGTCTTCTATACGTTGAATGGTTTGTACCAGCACAGAATCAATAGGTAGTGTACTGCTGCGTAAATGCTGATTGGTTATTTCAAAAAGCTTGCCCTCGGCATCATCCAAAAGGTCAAACACATCTGTGCTGTCCTCATAAGCATCGTTAATAATTTCACCGCTGATGCGAATCAATTCTCTTTGAATAAATTTTTGCAAAATGATGCGGGCGTGCGCATCAATATTGGCAGCAGAAACAACCGTATTGGTGAGTTTGGTTACATAGTAGGCTCCTCCGATTATGTCCAGTTCTTCACGTGTTTTCAATTCTTCTACCACCGTTAGTATATCAATAGGCTGGCTTTTATTAGCCAACGATTGCATGGCACGAAAAATACGCTGATGCGCATCTACATAAAAGCATTCCGGCTTTAATATTTCAATTACAGCATCAAAAGCATTTTTTTCCAGCATAATGGCACCTAAAACTACTTCCTCCAGTTCACGGGCTTGCGGCGGCACTTTACCATATACCATAGTCCCCAGGTCTATTGCCGCGCGTCTTTTCTGCTTCCTGTCTTTATTTATATTGCTCAAATCCATCGTTCAGTTATAGCGATAAAAAGTTATACCATCAGTTGAAGACCAATGATTATGGGGGATCAGCCAGACTTGTTTTTATTTAAAAATGTTATTAAAGATGTCTTATTTTCCCTCGAAATCAGACGACGAAAATAGACCTCGGCAACTGATAAAACAAATCTTTATTTCTCAACAAAATTTGTAAATTATGCACAGGCTTATTCACAAAGCATGTATCATTGTGAAGCATTAGTTTGTACTAAAGCATTCATCAAAACCTCCACCGGGTGCAACGCAACGCGTTGTGCACCGTCCTTTATCTGATGTCGGCAACTGGTGCCCGATGCAACAATAATTGCACTTTGGGTTGCCTTTCGCACAGCGGGCAGCAGCACCAATTCTCCCACTTTCATAGATGTTTCATAATGTTCTTTTTCGTAACCAAAAGAACCTGCCATACCGCAACAACCGGAAGGAATGGTTTCCACTTCATAATTTTCAGGAATTGATAATACCTTAATGACGTGCTCCACTAACCCAAATGATTTTTGATAACAATGGCCATGTAATTTTATGTGTCGCTTCTCGTTGGTAAATTTTGACGGGTCAATATTTCCCCGCTTCAGTTCACGCAGTAAAAACTCTTCTATTGTGAAGCAATTTTTGGCAAGCTGTGCTGCGGTATTTTTGAGGTCAGGCGTGGCAAGGTCTATTGCTTCATCTCTAAAAGTGAGTATGGCAGAAGGTTCAATACCCACCAGGGGCGTTTCATCACTAACCATGTTGCATAACATCTGAGCATTTGCATTGATAATCTTTTTCGCGCGCCTTACCAATCCTTTTGATAAATAAGTTCTGCCGCTCTCATCATGTTTGGGAATGGTTACTTCATACCCCAGGGTTTCTAACAACAGGATTGTTTTTTTACCAATTTCCACATCATTGTAATTGGTAAACTCATCGCAAAAGAGATAAACTTTTTTATCAGATCTTAAATTTTTCTTTCGCTTTAGCCTTTTCTGATACCAGCTTTTTAAAGTAGTACTTCCCACGGTGGGTAAAGAGCGATCTTTTGCAAAACCAATGATCTTTTTTACAAGGCCAGATACCATCCTGTTTTTTATCACGGCATTGTAAATGCTGGGAACAAGAATGGCAAGCTGCTGCGATTTGGTGAAATTCGCAATCACCCATGTGCGAAAAGGTACGCGGTTCGCATCATAATAATGCTGAAGAAACTCAGCCTTCATTTTTGCTACATCCACACTGCTAGGGCACTCGCTTTTGCAGGCTTTACAGCTCAAACAAAGATCCATCACCTCTTTAATCTCGGGGTGGTTAAAAGGATTGTCTTTGGGCGAACTGGTTAAAAACTGCCGCAGGATGTTGGCCCGTGCCCGTGTAGTATCTTTTTCCTGCAATGTAGCCATGTAACTTGGGCACATGGTACCGCCTGAAAAATGAGAACGCCTGCAATCGCCGGATCCCGAGCATTTTTCAGCCAGCCGTAAAATGCCTTCGTGTTTACTGAAATCGAAAATAGTTGTAACAGGTTTTGGAACATGGCCGGCTTCATAACGCAGTTGCTCGTTCATGGGTGGTGTGTTCACAATTTTATTGGCGTTGAATACACCTGCAGGATCAAAAGTACTCTTTACCTTTTTCAGTAATTCATATACTTCATTGCCCAAAGCATCAGCAATAAATTCTCCGCGCAGCCTTCCATCACCATGCTCGCCACTAAGCGAGCCGTTGTATTTTTTTATTAGCCCAACCGTATCTTTTAAAACATCGCGAAAGATCTTTTTGCCTTCTGCCGTTTTTAAATTAATCATCGGCTCCACATGCAACTCGCCTGCGCCTGCATGCGCGTAATAAGACGCATGAAGCTGGTAACTGTCAAGCAGCTTTTTCAGGTCTTCAATATAAGCGGGCAGGTCTTCGGGAGATACAGCACAATCTTCTATCAAATTAACAGGCTGCGCATCTCCCGGCAGGTTGCGTATTAGGCCCAGCCCGGCTTTGCGAATGTCCCACACCAGTTTTGTGGCCGCACCTTTTACCACTGGGTGTGCATAACCTAAACCGTGAATTTTCAAATCTTCAATTAATGCCTGAGTTTTTGCATCCAGGGCATCTTCTGTATGCTCCATAAACTCCACCATTAGCATCGCTTCCGGTTCGCCTTCAATAAAAAACCTGTTGCGCTGATAAGTAAGATGGCCTTTGGTAAAATCCATGATGTATTTATCCACCAACTCTGATGCCATAGGCGCGTGTTCCAGCGCAACCTTGTTGGCATGAAGCGCATCAGCAAGCGTGGCGCAATGCACGCATACCAGGGCTTCGTGCGGCGGAGGCAAGGCTATTAAATTGAGCTTTGCTTCTGTTACAAATGCCAGCGTGCCCTCGCTGCCGGCCAGCAGGTGGCAGGGATTCAACCCTCCGTTTTGCTGCATGGAGTCCAGCAAAATATCAAGCGCATAACCTGTATTGCGGCGTGTAAGCGTTTTTTTGGGATATTTTTCTGCAATAATCTTTTGGTGAACGGGGTCCTGCAACATTGCCAAAAGCTCTTTGTATATTTTTCCTTCAAGTGTGGGCAGTGCTGCTTTTTGTTGTAGTTCTTTTGAAGAAAGATTTTTTAAAATAATTTCAGAACCATCGCTTAAAAAAACTTTTGCTTCTAACAAATGCCTCCTGGCATCGCCCCAAACAATAGAATGCAGCCCGCAGGAATTATTGCCGATCATGCCACCTATCATGGCCCTGTTAGCAGTTGATGTTTCAGGGGCATACATCAACCCGTGGGGGCGCAGGTAAGTATTCAGATCATCGCGTATAACGCCGGGTTGTAAACGAATCCATTTTTCTTCCGCATTTAGTTCTACAATATTGTTGAAATATTTAGAAATATCCACCACCATGCCCTTGCCCACCACCTGCCCGGCAAGCGAGGTGCCCGCGGCGCGCGGTATGAGAGTAAGCTGATTGTTGTTGGCAAAATCAATGCAGGCTTTGATGTCATCTTTAGTTTTGGGAACGGCAACCGCCAGCGGTTTTTCCTGGTAAACTGATGCGTCCGTAGAATAAATTAACCTCTGAGCTTCGTGAAGGCTGCTATTATTATAATATAGTTCACCGGAAAAAGTACCGGCCAGTTCATCAAAATTCATCACAAGTGTTGTTGTAATGGCTAAAGGTAAACTTTATTTGAAGATAAAATATACAGCGTAAAAAATGGTGTAGTTGCCTTATGATGTATAAAATCAACCGCGGTTATTTTCTTTCATATTTCCAGTTCCTGCTTTTACCTTCTGCAACCCATTCTATGGTTGTGGCTATGCGTTTGTCGCGTGTAGTTTCGGTTTTAGCATCATTTATCCATTGGATGTATTCTTTACGATGAGAAGGAGGCATCTTTTCAAAATTTATTTGTGCCTCTTTATTTTGGTTCAGGGCTTTTTGCAATTGGGCCGGAACTATTAATAACTTGGCGGAAGGCGCAGTGTGTTTGATTACAACACCTTTATCGCTAAGTTCCATGGCTTCTTTAATCATTTTGGTCAGTTCTTTTTCGGCAGGTAAATCTTTGATGGAAGTAACTTTTCCAAAATGCCCCATACCGCTGCCACTTTTTGGCTCGTTTTTATTGAAGTATGGTTCCATTGTTTTCATCTCATGCGCAAGCCAGAAGCCAAATGAGCAATGTTGATTAAAAGAGGCCATGCTGCATAATATTTTACCATTGTAATCAAAACTTGGCATGCCCCATTTAAGGGACTCAACTACTTCTTTACAACCTTTATGCACCACCTTGCGAATGTGTGATAAAACCGGCTGTGCAAAAGGCTGCGCCCTGGCAATGTACGCATCTACCTTTGGGTTGGTATTCATAGTTGCTGTATTTAAACAATTTGGATTAATTCTTTCCAAAAAGATTGCCCACGGCGCCTTCCAGCATGGGGAATTTTTCAACAACGTAGTTTTTCATAGTTTCAATGGCTTTTTGCGCCTGCTCTTCTGTGAGATTAGCTTCAGCTTTTAATTTTTCTAACAATTCGTTCATAACAATATTTTTTTAATAAAAATTTTATTGAAAATATACTATTTCTTTCTACCAAAAAATAAATTAAGAAGCCCAACCACGATCAGGATTACATAGGCTGTTCCTTTTACCCAAACATCCATTTCCTGAAAAAAAGAATATAAAATGACACTGCCGGCAATGATCAATAATATTGTGGCAACACGGTTCCAGGTAAACATAAAACTATATTACAGGCGCTAAGCAGCTTTTATAAACCCTATTTTGCTTTTTTCAAATTTGCGCTTTGCATAATCTTTTGTTAGCGTAAAAGATGTTTTGTCAGAAGAAGGCAGCTCAAACATGGCATCCGTTAAAATGCTTTCTGCTATGCTGCGCAGGCCGCGTGCGCCCAATTTGTATTCGATGGCTTTTTCTACCATGTACTCATACACAGCAGGTTCTACGCTCAGTTTAATGCCTTCCAGGTGAAACAGTTTTTCATATTGCTTCATCAGGGCATTTTTTGGTTCGGTTAAAATTGCCCGTAATGTAGATGCATCAAGAGGTTCTAAATGTGTTACCACCGGCAGCCTTCCCAACAACTCGGGAATGAGGCCAAAAGATTTCAGATCCTGCGCATTGACATATTTCAGCAGGTTCTTTTTCATATCTTCCTGCTGGTCTTTATCTACATTAAACCCGATGGTATTGGTTTGCACACGGCGCGCAATCAATTTATCAATACCGTCAAAAGCGCCGCCACAAATAAATAAGATATTGCTGGTGTTCACTTTTATCAGCTTTTGATCGGGATGCTTACGTCCTCCCTGTGGTGGCACCAGCACATCCGTTCCTTCCAATAGTTTAAGTAGGCCCTGCTGCACACCTTCGCCGCTTACGTCGCGGGTAATGCTTGGGTTATCGCTTTTGCGGGCTACCTTATCAATTTCATCAATGTAAACAATGCCGCGCTCAGCAGCCTGCACATCATAATTACAAACCTGCAGCAGCCTGGTTAAAATGCTTTCCACATCTTCGCCCACATACCCGGCCTCAGTAAATACAGTGGCATCCACAATGGCAAAAGGCACATTCAATACTTTGGCAATGCTGCGTGCCAGCAGCGTTTTACCCGTACCGGTTTCGCCCACCATTACAATGTTGCTTTTTTCAATATCAATATCTGCCAGGTAATCAATATCTTTTATTTTCTGGTTCAGCCTTTTGTAATGATTATAAACAGCTACGGAAAGTACTTTTTTTGCATCATTTTGCCCGATGACATAATCATCAAGAAATGTTTTGATTTCCATGGGTTTGCGTACTTGCAAAGAAAATCCTGAGGAACCTCCGGAACCTTCTTTAAGGCTCAACTCCTGCTCAATAATTTCGCGGGCGTGTTCCACACAATTCTCACAAATATGCACATCCTGTCCTGCTATGAGAATTTCAACCTCATCTCTGCTACGGCCACAAAATGAACAATGTAATATACTTCCGGACATGTACGAATAATTAAATGAACCACAAAGGTACGCAAACCGCGCTAAGGGTGCAATTTTTAGTCACAAATAAGGAAGTGTGTCCTAGGGTAGATTTTTAACACCCCGTTTTAGCATTCTGTACACGAAGTTGATATGTAGATTCTTTAAAACTCAACAGGAGCCACATCATAAAATATCTAAACCCTGTTTATCAATTATTTAGCAAAGATTTCACCTTCCGGAAACCGGGTTAATAAATAGACCAATTCTTATATGCCAACAGACACAAAAAAGCCCCGCATTTTGCGGGGCTTGAATATTTTTCTTAAAATTATGCTGCTATTTTTTGCTTCCGACGTTTTATCTGGGTAACGAGTGAGTCAAATGCAGCATCAAACGACTCTTCAAATGATTTGCTGGTAGATTTTACAAAAAATTTGTGGCCGGGCACATGTACTTTAATTTCAACTACTTTGTCTTTAATTGTGTGCACTACATTATCCAGCTTCAGGTAAATATCAATTTCTATAATCCTGTCGTGAAACGTGGATAGCTTCTCCACTTTACGGTTGATAAACTCAAGAAGTCTTTTGTCCGCATCGAAATTAACCGTTTGAATGTTTACATTCATAGTTGATATAATTTAAGAGTGAAAAAATACGAATGTCAAAGAACCGGATTGCTCCCTTAAAGATACATGTTTTATAAAGGCATATCAAATTAAAAAAATGCTAAAACTTATTTTACGCTTTGGGGTGAGCGTTCTTATAAACCTCTTTCAACTTTTCAATACTACTGTGGGTGTAAACCTGTGTGGCTGCAAGGCTAGAATGGCCTAAAAGTTCTTTCACGGCATTAATTTCGGCTCCGTTATTCATTAAATGCGTGGCAAAAGTATGCCGCAACACATGCGGACTTTTTTTATTGAGCGTAGCTATTTGTGCCAGGTATTCTTTTACAAGCAGGTAAGCGTATTTAGGGTAAAGCTTCCTGCCTTTTTCAGTTATTAGCAGGTTTAAAACTTCTGTTCCAAACCGGCAATGCTTTTGCTGCTGATAGCTTTTTATTTTTTCAATCGTTTCCGCGGTGATGGGGATGATCCGCTCTTTGTTTCCCTTGCCCAGCACTTTTACCTGCCTGCGATTAAAATCAATATCTGTTTCTTTTAACTGAATCAACTCGCTGAGCCGCATTCCGGTTGCATAAAAAAGGCTGATGAGCATGCTGGCGTTAATGCTTTTCCAGTCTTCGGTAGCAATGTTTAACGTTTCCGCCAGGGCCACAATATCATCTTCTTTAATAAAAACCGGAAGTTGCCTGCTTATTTTTGGCGTAACGACCTGCGCTGTAGGATTGTGCTTTAACACGTCATTACTGATAAGATATTTAAAAAAGGATTTTAAGGTAGATATTTTTCGGTTGATGGTGCGGGAGGAAATATTATTGCTTTTCATTTCTGCCAGCCAGCTCCTGATCATGTGATAGGTAACGGCTTGGAAGTTCGTTTCATCGTACTTTTGGGATATAAAATATTGGAAAGCAGCCAGATCTTGCTTATATGCCGTAACCGTATGCTGCGAATAGCGCTTCTCAAACCGCAGGTAATTAATGAAAAGCTGAGTATAATTTTCGGCTGATTGCATAAAAAAATAGCCCCGTTATTAACGGAGCTACAATATTATTGAAATTTTCAGGATTTCTATACGTCAATCTTACCACTGGCAATTTGCTGCTTGTAAATGGCTTTTAAAACCTCCCCACGACGCCTTACAGATGGTTTTGTAAAGTGCTGACGCTCGCGAAGCTGCAATAAGGTCTTTGATTTCTCAAATTTCTTTTTATACTTTTTCAGCGCTTTGTCAATGTTTTCGCAGTCTTTAGAATCAATAATTAACATAATTAAAATACCTCCTTTGGTAGAATTTTTTAAGGCTGCAAAGATAGGGTAATATTTTAAACAGGCAAATAATCAAATATAAAATTTTGAAAGAGTACATCATTATTGAAAAGCGATTTGGTAGTTCGTGGATGGAATTGGAAATTTGACGCATGTTTACAGGAATTGTAGAAACAACCGGTATTGTAAAAAGAATTATTACAAAAGGCAGCAACAAAAGCTTCATCATTGAAAGTAATATCTCTAACGAACTTAAAACCGACCAAAGCGTGAGCCACAACGGGGTTTGCCTAACAGTGGAAGGTGTAATGCCTGGCGGCCACAAAGTAACTGCGATAGAAGAAACCTTACTCAAATCCAACCTTGGCAGTTTGCGTGAAGGCGACATGGTAAACCTGGAGCGCTGCATGGTGATGAACGGGCGTATAGACGGGCACATAGTTCAGGGGCATGTGGATGATAAGGCCCTTTGCAGCGCGCTATTGGAAAAGAGCGGAAGTTGGGAATATACATTTGAATTTGATCCAAAATTTGCCACCCTAATTATTGAAAAAGGTTCTGTTTGCCTTAATGGCATCAGTCTGACGGTTTTTGATGTTACCAGAAACAGTTTTAGGGTAGCCATCATTCCTTATACATTTGCACATACCAATATACAGTTTGTGCAACCCGGCAGTAAAGTGAACATTGAATTTGATATAATTGGGAAATACATTCTGAGGCAAAAACAAGTACAAACAGAAAATAACTGATCCCTAGGTGTCCAGGAGTTTTAATAATCACTCAAAATGATCACACAGAATAATGGGTATGGCCAACCGGCATTGCCAAATATTACCTCACTGCGTTTTTTTCTGGCCTTACTGGTTGTTATTTTTCATATTGCCTCTTTTTCTGAAAAAAGAGCTTTCCCTCATTTTGATTCTCTTCCCGTTTTTAACCGCGGACTTGAAGCCGTATATATGTTTTTTTCATTAAGCGGTTTTTTAATTATCCGAAACCTGTTTAACGAAAAGAAAAATACAGGCAAAATTTCCATCAGCAATTTTTATATGAAAAGAGTGTTGCGTATTTTTCCGCTGTACTATGCCGTACTGTTTTTTGGCTTGTTTTATTATAATTTTTTAATGCCCAGGCTGGGTATAGAAACCGGACAAATGGAATGCACGCTGACCCAGGCGTTATTGCTGGGTGGTACCTTTTTTTCTAATATTCTGGCAACCTTTAATCCCGGTGGTATTATTGAAATATTATGGTCAATAGGTATCGAAGAACAGTTTTATCTGTTGGTAGCGCCACTTCTATTTTTATTGCCTTTAAATAAGATCTGGCTTTTTTTAGCAGCATTTACTCTCTTTTATTTTGCTTTATTTCATTTAAGAATGCCCGTCTTTTTGATGAAGTACCATATGTTTTTTTATTATTTTTCCTTTAGCGGCTTGCTTGCAATCAGCAACGTAAATATAAATGGCAAATTAGTCAAGTACTTTAAACTGCTGATCTATACGCTGATCATTCTTTATTTTACTACAAACTTATTCAAGTCATATCTTAGTTATGCTGCGTATCAATTCATAAGTATGGTTTTATTTGGAGTATTTATTAAACTATTTTCTGACAAACCCATCGCTTTTTTCCAAAGAAGTTCTTTGGTACACCTTGGAAAAATTTCCTATGGCATTTACATGCTCCATGCCATTGCCATGCATATGGCAGCATTTGCATTTATTAAGATCAACGTGGTAAGCCATTTTTCAAACAAAACCATTTTTATTATTGCCTTTAATCTGGCCACCATCGCCTTGACACTATTTTTAGCACATTGTTCTTATAAATATTTTGAAACCTATTTTTTAAGATTAAAACCGGCGCAAAATACCAGCAATTAAACAGATTGATTCTTTATGTATTACTACCAGGCATTTGGCATTCCTATTATTTCAGAAATAGCTTTACCGGCGTTACTGCCTCTTGATACCCCACAACCGGAAAACCCGGTTTATGTGCAGTTGGGACAGATACCCGACATAGACACCGATGGTTTTGTACATGCCGATACCAATGCTTTTTGCACGCCTACGCAAATGATCTATACCGTTACCGGTAAAATAAAATTTTATATCTCCGGCGGCAATAGCATTATTATTGAACCCATTACGCCCGACTATAGCGCCAACCTTATTTACTTTTATTCTAACTGCCTGGCAGCTATTTTATACCAGCGCAACCTGATACCTTTTCATGTATCCGGTGTTTTTACCGCAGAAAATAAGGTGGCTTTGTTTGCCGCACCATCAGGTACCGGAAAATCTACTATGGCCGTAAAACTGCAGGAACTGGGCTATAAACCGTTTACCGATGATTCGGCGGTACTTTACATTGAAGATGGTAAATGCTACGCTCAGGCCTCCTACCCTATGATACGCGTGTGGCAAAATACCATTGGCGAACAAACACTTTTAAAAGAAGATGAAAAGCAAAGATTGTATGAGCATGATGAATGGGACAAGTTCGGGTTTTCTTTTCATGAGCAGTTTACCACAAAACCCGCCGAAGTGCAACAGATTATTTTTTTGAAAGCAGAAGGCGAAACCATGCAAATAAAGCCCATCAAAAAAATTGAAGCTTTTAAACAACTGGCAGACAATGTGTACCGCTGCCACTGGGTACCCGCTTTGAAGAAAAATGTGCAGCAGTTTCAACTCATTAGCAATATACTGCATGTAGTACCCTTTGTATCAGCCACCCGGCCGG
>JAFAFV010000049.1 GCA_023423285.1 Bacteroidota bacterium | reverse complement strand
TGACCATCTTTCCGTGGATTGCCACGATTGATAAATTTCAGCACTGGATATATGAAAACCCGCAACATACAAGCGAAGAGCGCGTGGCCAACTGGCGAAGGATACTGGATGAATTTACGCCTTCATCTCTTGATGTTAAAGGTCTTGACATTTATCGCGATCATAGCTGGCAAAAGCAACTGCATTTGTACGAAGTGCCCTTTTATTATATTGAATACGGCATTGCGCAGTTGGGCGCTATTGGCTTGTGGAAGCAGTTTAAGGAAAACAAAAAACAGGCTTTGGGCAAATACAAAGAGGCCTTAAAACTGGGCGGCACGCGCACCCTGCCGCAATTATTTGAAGCAGCCGGGTTGCAGTTTGATTTTTCGCCCGCGCATATTAAGGAGCTGATGGCGTTTGTGAAAGGGGAGATGGGGTAGTGGTGTTTAATTTACTAGGAACTGTACCGGCTGCATGCGATGCGACTTAATAATCTTCCCATACAATGACGCCGGAGTCCATTTGCCCGATTTCTGTATGACCCTTACAGCTTCCTGCTCCATTCCAAACCCATGGCGGGTTACGGGTGTGATGTTTAAAACATTCCCTTCGTTGTCTACTGTAAAAGAAACAAAAACCACATACTCGCCTTCCGGCGCTTTATTTTCAAAAGCGATCAGCGAATTGAGCTCTTTTGCGAGGTAGTCTTTCCATTTTTCCTCACCACCTGGATACGAGGCATCTTTTCTTTCGCGGGAGATTAGGTTCTCGGTTTTTGCAACAGAACCGTCTGTATTATAATATTTCCAAATGCCTTTATCACCAGTAAAATTCACTTCTGAGATCTTCTTTAAATTCGATCCATAAAAAATATCACTGTAAGTGTTTTTTATACTATCGGTAAAAATTCTTCTGGTTATTTTTCCGGAAAAGTCATATTCGAAGCGGGTTTTATTCTGCATCTTTTCTTTTGAATAAATGATCGAATCAGTTAACAGTCCTGTTGAATCCCACTTCCTGGTTAGCCCGTTCAGTTCATTGTTTTTATAAGTAGCAAACAATTTTTCCCTGCCATTTTCATAATAAATAATATCAGTACCATTCATTACGGCCAGCGTGAAATCCAGATAATCTGTTTTGCTCAACAGCCTTTTAGGGTTGTTTTGATAAAGGCTCAAAACGATACCTGATCCTGTTTTTACACCATACCCTGTTATTTGAGAATTGTTGTTACTAACAGAATTCATATCAGCATCAAAATAATACACGAAGCGTTTTGGTTGAGCGTTTGTAAATGGGCACGATAAAATGATAAAGCTAAATAGCAGTAGAAACCTGTAAGATTTTTTCACTGTATTCATTTTAAAATCCATATGTTCTTTGCGATGAAGATGGTGACCTGGAATCTGTATTTCTTCTCTGCACCCGAAAGGAAACAGGTTGCTTACGATAAGCTTTTACATTCTTGCCAAACCTTTGCGCCGGTATCCATTTTCCTGAACTTTTGATGACTTTTACGGCCTCTTCCTCAAGTCCATAACCTATCTGTGTTAACGGCGTTATATTTGAAATCTTCCCTTCAGCATCAATTGCAAATTGTATAATCACATTATAGGTGCCGACAGGAGCGCCATTCCTGACAGGCGTGAAGGCATCAAGATTTTTTTCAAGGTGCCTGCGCCATGCATCAGGCCCACCTGGGTATGAAGCGTCCTTTAACTCACGTGTAAAAATACTATCGCTGCTAACTATATTTCCATTTTTATAATGGTTCCATACTCCCAGGTTTCCAACAAAAAGCGCTTCCGAAGTTTTTCCCACCTCCGGATCAAAATAAGTAACAGTCATTTTATTTTTTACACTGTCAATAAAAGTTTTTTCAATTAGTTGGCCTTCTCTTGTGTAACTAAATTTTGTATTGTCTGTCAGTATGCCGTCTATATAATTGATGGAGTCGGTCATTCTTCCGGCAGCATCCCATTTTTGCATCAGCCCGTGCAGTATATTGTTTTTATAAGAGGCTGAATGAATGGGCTTTCCCTTTGTATCGTACTCAATATTTTTGCCGTTCATGAAATTCAGTGTGGAATCTGTAAAATCAGCAGTAAAAAGTTTGCTTCCTGCTTTGGCTTCAAAAAAGTCAACCCTTATTCCATCAGAAGTGTTAACACCGCGACCCACGATTAGTGCTTCGTTTTTTGTTACGGAGCGCATATCAGCATTAAAATAATAACTTTATTTATATTGCTGGGAATAAGAAGTAATGCAGAGGAATAACAATATTAAAACAGGTAAGTATCTCATAGTATTAGTATTTTGATACTAAAGATATATAGTTTTAAAATATCAGTAATAATTAATGATGATTTTCAGCCAGCTTTTTTAATAAAAGTTCCGGCTCATCGGTGGTAATAAAATCAATGCCTTGTGCCAACAGTTCATCCATTGTTTTTTCATCGTTCACGGTCCATGCGTTGGTTAACACGCCCAGCTTTTTGGCGCCTGCAATCCAACTTTTATCTTTTAGAAAAATACTGTAATGATAGTCGGCGTACAGCCTGTCGGCTTTCAGTTGGTCAGCCGTAACATCGCCGTTAAGGTATTGTACAGGCGCTAACGGATCGAGCTCGCGCACTTTTTTACACACATCGTAATTGAAAGCGATATATACGGTTTGAGCCTGCCCATTTAATTTCTTTACCATTTCCACCACTTTTGTGGCAAGGTGTAAGGAGCGTTCTTTACTGATCCTGGAAGTTTTGATCTCGGCAATCAGCTTTGTTTTATTTTGCTTCAGGCCTTCCTTCATGTAGGCTTCCAGCGTTGGTATCTTTTCACCGTTTGGCAGTGATTTTTCAAGCAGGGTTTGGTAGCTGTTGGTTTCTATTTCTATTCCCAAAAAATGAGCATCATGATTGATTACTATAACCTCATCGCTTGTCATGTGTATATCAAATTCGGTACCGCCACAGCCCAGCGCTATGGCTGCTTTGAGGGAAGCCATTGAGTTTTCGGGAGCGTCGGTGTTTTTAAATGCCCCGCGGTGCGCAATTACTTTATTTATAAAAGGTGTTTGCGTTGTCAATCCTGCTTTTTGCGGAGTGCAGGAAAACGACAGCGCAGCCATCACACAAATAAACAGGGATAATTTTAATATTATTAATCTCATCGTACTAAGCAGGTTAAAAATTAAGAGTATTACCTCTTCATCAAAAATAACTTATTTGCATCAATGATTTTCTAAAATCAAAAAACAGTAAGTATTTAAAACAAAAGTGGCCGCACTTTAAGCACAGCCACATTATAAGATATGTATTAGCCTTTATTTGTTTTTTATAAACATACCTCTTGGGTTGTTTACGCCAGACAGGAAGGTTTCAGCTCCTGTTCCATCCAGGTTGGCACGTTTGATCAAACCATTATTGGTTTCGGCCCAGTATAGTTTATTGTCTTTATAGTCCACTGTAATGCCTGATCCGCCGCGGTTGCCGGTTACGTTGGCAATTTTCACTTTGCCTGTTCCATCAAGGTTGGCCTGCATAATACCCGTGCTGTTGCGGTCGTCGTAATAAATTTTTTGGTTGCCTTCATCTATAAACATACCATAGCCATAAGCGCCTTCTATTACAATACCTGCGCCGGTACCATCTGCTTTGGCGGCATGCATATTCTCATCATTTACTTCGTAGAAATAAATAATATTGGTTTTTTTGTTGAAGCCAATGGCCCTCATAGCGCCACCGGGTACATTGATGAATGTTTTTTCATAACCTGTCCCGTCAAGGTTGGCTCTTGATACATTGGGACCGTCAGCTATATACATTTTTCCTTCAGCAATATTCAATGCAATGCCATAAGGTGAGCCCAGGCCTGAAAGCAATTCTGTAAGGTTTGTACCATCAGCATCCATGCGCCATACTTTACCCGCGTTGGTTGTGAGGAAGTCTACATAATATATTTTTTTGTTGATGGAATCATAAGCCATACCATGCCCGTCCCTTCCTGTCATGCTTATAAGGGTTTCGGCTGCAGAACCTGGCACGAGTGAAATTTTTCGAATGAGTTTGCTTCCATATTCTATAAAGTAAAGCTCCTTGTCTGTATCAATCACCGCGTTAGGGTCTTTAATTACAAGGTCTAAAGAATAGTTACCTGTGCCGCCTTCGCCAATCACTTTCAGCTTTACGGTATAAGTTCCGGGTCTGGTGTACGTTTTAGTGGGTTCCTTTTCGGTGGATGTGGTGCTGTCGCCAAAATCCCAGAAATAAGAAAGGGCATTTTCCGAAGCATTTTTAAATTGAACCGGTTCATTAATGTTCAGCTCGGTATTGAGAACAGTATAATAACTTTTTACCGTGGGAGGCAGGTCGTCAAAATTGTAACCGCTTTTTTTACAACCTGCTACCGCAATACATGCGATAAGGATCAATACAGGAAACAGTCTTTTCAATAGAGGTATCATTTTTATTGTTTTTTAAATTTATTTAATGGTAAAGCTTTCTCCGGGAGCAAACAATGAAATGCGCGCATCTTTAAACGCCACTTTATCATTGCCAAAGCGTTTTATTTTTTTGGGATTTGAAACCACCAGTACCTGGCTTTCACCGGCCACGGTTGCATTATTACCTGTAACGATGATGGCTGTAGCCTCATCAATGCCAATTGCCATTTTATCAGGATGATCGCTCAATACACTTAGTAAGCGGTTGTACCTGCTGCGAAATATGAAATGCTGATCTATA
Source organism: Bacteroidota bacterium (assembly GCA_023423285.1). Classification (GTDB taxonomy): domain Bacteria; phylum Bacteroidota; class Bacteroidia; order Chitinophagales; family Chitinophagaceae; genus Niabella. The sequence continues at coordinate 28,311 of JAFAFV010000049.1, read as the reverse complement.
ATTGCTTTGGTAAGAAAACCCATACCTGCGGAAGTAATCACACTGTTGCTTTTTATTTCCCTGAAACTGTCTTTATCAGTTTTTCCTTTTTCAGAACCTGTGATCATAATTTGAGACATTACGGCGGCGCCTGCGCTTGTACCGGAAATGGTAGCGCCGCTGCGATAAGCCTGATGTAATGCGTGGTATAGCCTTGAATCTTTTACCACATCCATAAATTTATTCTGATCGCCACCGGTAATGTAAATCAGCTTAGCCTTTGTAACTGAGTCAATCCAAATGCTATGATCGTTGGCCTGTGCTTTGGTGAAATTGAAAGCTGTAACCGGGTTGCTGCAAACTGCTGATAACTGTTTACTGAAATAGGCTACAGATTCTTCAGGTATACTGGTCGCCATGGGTAGCACCACAATATAGTCGCCGGGTTTTAATTGCGCCGTGGTTACCAGTTGTTGCATCAACGCGGGTGGCCTTTCGCCGCCGCCAATAATAAACAAGCTGCCTTTTTGTTGCGCCAAACCCGATATTGAGGCCATTATCAAAGCCGTTAGCAGTATGCTTATTTTATAAAAATTGATCTTCATTATTTATAAATATAAACTGATATTTTTCCGTTTTCATCCACCATGCCGCGGTACATTCCGGAGGTATTAAACTCCATGGCTATTTTACCATTTTTATCCAAACCAATGATGCCGCCATCACCGCCCATTTTTCCTATTTCGGCAATCACCTGTTTTGCAGCGGCAGCTATTGAAAGTTTTTTTAATTCAATTAATGATGACATGCGGTGCGCGGCCACCTCACGTATGTAATACTCGCCCCAGCCGGTGCACGATATGCCAGCCGTGGCATTGTTACAATACGTGCCGGCGCCAATAATGGGCGCATCGCCTACACGGCCGTACCTTTTATTGGTCATGCCACCTGTGGAAGTGCCTGCGGCCAGGTTGCCTTTACTATCAAGGGCTACGGCACCCACGGTACCAAATTTTTTGTCCTTATCAGAAATACCGTAAATCCCGCTTTGGCGCGCATCTGTTTCATTGAATGCAGCGCGGCCTTCTTCTTCCTGCTTAATTGTTCTTTGCAGCTGATCCCAGCGCTCTTGGGTAAAGAAATAAGATGGGGGTACCGTATCGCATCCATTGTTTGCGGCAAATAGTTCAGCCCCTTTTCCTATCATCATCACGTGTTCTGTTTTTTCCATCACCGCCCTGGCCGCGTTAATAGGATTTTTAATATTAGTAACCCCTGCCACGGCACCGGCTTTCAGCGTTTTGCCATCCATAATGGATGCATCCAGTTCGTTCTTTCCTTCGTTAGTAAACACGGCGCCTTTACCGGCATTAAACAGGGGAGAATCTTCCATTACATTAATGGCAGCCTGCACCGCATCTATTGAAGATTTGCCTTCTTTCAAAAGTTTATAACCCTGCTGAAGCGCCTGTGTAAGGGCGGCAGTATAAGCTTTTTCCTTTTCAGGTGTCATGAACTTTTTTTCAATGGTTCCTGCTCCGCCATGAATGACCATCACATACTTTGACTGATTTTTTGCAGACTGGGCGTTGCACGAACACATCAGCAGGCAAACGCTGAAAGAAAAAAAGATCAATTTAAAAATAGGGTTCATATCAATGTGTTTTTATGGACGGGCGGTTTGCACCCTGTTGCCGGCAACTACCGACCACCAGTATTTTTCAAGTCCAGCTGTGGTTTCCGGTTCAAAAGTATTCATGTTAAATTTATTATTTGCCGCAATGCCTGAAATGACAGATACCTGTATAGCCTGACCGCCATTATTCCAGGTAACGGGGCTGCCGATAGTAAATGTTTCAGGCGCTTTAGTTGCATTGGTTTTTAAAAAGAAGGCTTTGTTAGTGCCTATTACCTGAGCCATACCTGTTTCATCAATACATACAGCAGTGGCTTCATCTACTGCAATACCATTGGGTGTTTTGCTCCAGTCTTTCATTATCCTGCCCAGGAAAGCAACAGACCGGCCCTGCCGGTTGCGCTGGCTGTAATGCTGATCCGTTATTACATTTTGCAGAAACGGCGCTTTTAAAAAATCATCGCGGCCAATTGTTACCCTATCTACATATGGATTGGCAAGCGCATCAATATTAAGTGATAAGTCTATACCGCCTCTTTCAGCGCTGAAATAATAGTTGCCTAAAATTGCGGCTCCGGCGCTGGTACCACCTACGGGCACTTTTTTTTCTGTTAATAAATAATTGATAGCGCTCATCACCTTAGTGCCTTTCCAGTAGTTGGTATAATCCGACTGATCGCCACCGGCAATAAACAACATTTCAGCGTCCCGTATAATTTTGGCGACAGCATCATTATCTGCCAGTTTGCGAGAGTCAATTTTCAGGGTTTCTATGGAGTTTACAGTGCCTAATCCTTTTATATAATTGTTATAGGCATCGGTACCGGTAGCTCTGATGATCACTACATCGCCACCGCCGCTTCTGTCAATCATCCAGCGAAAAGCCGCATCTACATCTGAGCCACCGCCCATGATCACGATGCCGCTTTTGGTAGTGGTTTGCACGTCTGCCATATCACCAATAATTCCTATTGAGGCAGTGCGCACTTCGGGTTCCGCCGGTTTTGGTGCATCCGGCCTGAAGGGATTGTTGGGATCCCATTTTTTTTCACAGCCTGTGAGTACAAGGGCGGCAAGCAACATGGTATAAAATTTCTTCATTATAAAAAATATCAGTTTTAATATTTAGGGTTTTGAATCATGTTTTTATTAACAGCCATTTCATCTGCCGGAATGGGGAAATTATACTGGGCTGCAGTTGGATCCAACCTAACGGCGCCAGATGTATTGATGGCATCCTGGGCAGTGCGCTCTACCGGCAGGTTCCGGCGTTTAAGGTCAAAAAAGCGATGGCCTTCAAATGCCAGTTCCTTAAAACGCTCGTTATAGATGGCGTTCAGCAGGGTTTGTTTATCTGTAAATGTCTGATCTATGTAATTATAAATCCTTGCTCTTCTCAGATCGTTCAGGTCTTTAGCTGCTGCAGCCACACCTGCATTGCCACTTGCATTTTCAAGTTCTGCTTCTGCTTTTATCAGGTACATTTCTCCCGTGCGAAACAGTTTTACTGCTGTAAGTCCACGATAAGCAGCATTGCCGCCTACATATTTATTGATTAAGTATTGGGATTTGCCTGCCGGGCGGGTTGGTGCATATTGTATGTAGCTGTTGAAACGAACATCATCTACCCGCTGCGCGGTTGTGCCAAACTGGTCTATCAGTTTGAAGGATGGCGCATACAAAACAATTTCACCTGTTTCGCGAAAGAATGCCGCACCCAACCTCGAATCGCCAATAACCCTTTCCAGTTTCCAGATAACTTCAGACTGGCTGCTGTCTTTCCAGATTTTATTGAAATCGTTTTTAGGCGCCAAAGGTTCTGCTGCAATCACTTCAGAAGCATAAGTAATGGCATCACTCCATTTTTTTTCATAAAGCGCTACTCTTGCCTCTATGGCTGCAATAGCTGTTTTGGTAATGCGGCTATTATCTGCAAATGCTGAAGGCATTAATTCTTTAGCTGCTTTCAGGTCTGCATTAATATTTTCAAAATTAGATTGTACAGATTCTCTGGCAGGGTAAGCCACTTTGCGTTCCTTCATGTAAGGAACTCCAAGCCCGTTAGGTTCGTAAGAAGAAGCATAGGCCCTCAACAACTCAAAATGGGCAAAAGCTTTCAGCGCCAGCAGCTCGGCCTGGTATTGGTCTATGCGGTTTTGCGCACCGGCTGCCGGTACATTGGGAATGGCTTCCAGCACGCGGTTGGCCCTGTCTATCGCTTCATAGTATTCGTAAAACGCCGACGTGACGGAACCGGAGGCGGCGTTGTACAACCACCGGTGGGCCGTGTTGTTGGATACGGTGTTTTCTGTGGGATACATTACTTCATCTGATACGATGGCGCCCACTTCAATAAGTGTGCTGGTTAAGGCTGCATAAGCTCCCAGCACGCCCATATTCAAATCGTCTGCATTGCGAAAGGCTTTTGTGGGATCAATAAAATCAGAAGGTGGTGTATCCAGTTTGGAGCAGGACTGAAACGCCAGCGCTGCGATGAATAAAAATGGAATTATTTTTTTGATGTTCATGACTGTCAGATTAAAAATTAACATTAATGCCCGCGGTATATTTTCTGGCGTTGGGATACTCAAAGCGGCCATACTGGCGGTTGTTTTCAGGATCGAGGCCGCGCCAATTGGTCCAGGTGATGAGGTTTTGACCTTGTATAAAAATGTTTACCGTTTTTATAAAACCTGTTGACTGCAGCAAAGCAGCAGGCAGACTGTAATTGAGTTGCACATTTCTCAGGCGCATAAAAGAAGCATCCTGAATATCTTTTGAAGTAAAGTTTCTGGGAATATCTATGCGTTGCAACACCGCGTTATCGCCTGGTTTTTTCCAGCGGTCATAAAGCATTCTTTTACTTTGGTTGCTGGTCATGTAAGCCTGGTTCTCGTTATAAAAATCTATATTATTCCAGCGATATACATCTGATACAAAAGAGAGCAAGGCGTTAAGGGTAATGTTTTTCCAACGTACGGCAGTGGTAATACCACCGGTTAACTTTGGATACATATTGGCTGAAAGTGGTATGGCTTCTGCTTCTGCGCTGTACACGCTGGTAATAGAACCATCCCTGTTGTAGTACAATGCTTCGCCTGTAGCAGGATCAACCCCGGCCCACTGTTGTGCATAGTAAGTACCGTAAGGAAAGCCCACTTTAATGATGCGCGTATCGCCATCAGGCAGCTCATCAGTAACATCGCTCACTCTTAATACTTCGTTTTTATTGTAAGCGCTATTGATACCTATGTTCCAGTTAAAATCTGTTTTCTGAATGACATCGCCGCTCAGGCTCAGCTCAATACCTTTATTGGCCATTCTGGCAGAACTTAACGGAAGTGTGCCGCCTGCGCCTGCTCCCGCGGTGGCAGAAAGCGGCTGGTCAATAAACATATTTCTTGTGATCTTATTGTACCAGTCGGCAATAATCTTTACACGTTGTGTTTTAAATAGTGAAAGGTCAAATCCTACGTTCAACTCATCTACGTATTCCCAGTCAAAATCGGGGTTGCCAATACTTCCTGGTTTAATGGCTGGCAAACCGCCGTAGGTTGTATTTACACCATAAAGCGGAAGATAGGCAAAACTGCTGCCAAAGGGGCTGGCTGTTTGTCCGTAACTGGCTCTTATCTGCAGGGCGGCAATAAAGTCAGCGGTTTTTAAAAAGTTTTCCTGTTTTACATCCCAGTTAGCCCCAAAGGAGTAGAAACCATGCCAGCGGTTCTTAAGCGGTACCGATGAAACAGAGGCTCCATCATAACGATAGCTGGCCGTGATTGTATATTTATTGTTTAAAGTGTACCGGCCCACACCCATGTAAGAAATCATGGCGCTGTTGGAGCGGCCACCACCTAAAGTTGGTAAAAAGGCTGTACTTACAGTAATGCCAGCCGGTGTTTCAGGAAGCCGGTCATCAAGCCCAAACCCTCTGTAGCTAAAGGTTCTGGCATTGTTATACAGGTATTCTATAAAACCTGATACTTCATAATCATGTATGCCTGATCTGTTTTGATAAGTGATGCCTGATGTGGAAACCAGGCTAAAGAATCTTCTGAAACCCTCGCCAAACGCGCCTTTACCGCCAGCCTGCCTGCTGCCGATATAAGACAATGGGTTGATGAATACCTGATCTGCAGAATTTCTAAAATCAATACCATTGCGGGTACTGATCTTTAATCCTCTGATTATTTCATAAGCCAAGTTAAAGCCTAACACTGTTTTAAACTGTTCAGTTTTATCTGACGTGCCGTACAATACATCAATACCGCGGCTGCCTTCACGCGTATCGTAAAAACCTATACCATCATCTGTGGCATGAAACACGCCATCAGCTGTATAAGGATATTCGTAGGGTAGGGCATAGTAAACTGATGCCATGGGAGAGCCCACCGATGTGCCACCTTCATTATAAGTGAAGCGGGAGCTTGAAAAACCCAGGTTTATATTGAACCCGGCGGTAAACTTGCCGTAATTTAAATTGGTGTTACTGCGCAGCGAAACTCTCTCCAGCCCGGTTTCTTTTACAATACCCTGCTCTCTCCAGTAACCTATGGAATTATAGGTTTGTACATTTTCATTACCGCCGCTCAGGCTTACCTGCTGCTCCATAAAACTCCCGTTTCTAAAAAACAGATTGCGCCAGTCGGTATTCATTTGCTCCAAACTGTCCAGTACGCGATCCCGCCTTTGTTGTTCGCTTGCAGATGCGGCTGTATAGGTTGGATTTTTAGGTGAGAATCTCCATCCTGGCCCAATATCTCTTCCTGTTTCTAACCCCACTTCTTCTTCAAAACGCAGGCGCTCTTGGCTGTTCATCATTTCAAACATGGGTTGCGTTAATGTAGACAAGCCGTATTGAGAGCTGTAGCCAATACTGAGTCTTCCTTTCTTTCCTTTTTTAGTAGTTATTACAACTACGCCATTTGAGCCTCTTGAACCATACAGGGCTTTTGCGGATGCATCTTTCAACACTGTAACGCTTTCAATATCCTCAGGGTTGATGGTTTGAAAATAGCCGCTTTCAACCGGAACGCCATCCATTACATATAAAGGAGATGTGGTGCCGTTGATGGAGCCAACGCCCCTGATGACTACTGCAGCAGCCTGGCCGGGCTGTCCCGAACTGGATATAACACTCATGCCCGGTACGCGGCCCTGAAGGATTTGTTCCAGGCTACTCATAGGCACTTTGTTAATATCGGCAGCGTTTACCTGCGTAGATGCAATGGGGCTTTTCTGTCTCGTATATTCCGTGTAACCCGTTACCACCACCTGGTCAAGCGAGTTATTATTTTGTAAAATAGTAATGGTAATGTTTGATGATGCGCTTACCCTGATTGTTTGGGTTACATAAGATATATGGGAGATGATCAATTCATCACCTTCATTTGCTTCAATGCTAAAGGAGCCGTCACTGCTTGTGGTTGTAGCGATGTTGCTGCCGTTAATACTTACCACAGCATCCTGCACAGGTTGTCCCAGTTCATTTACAACCCGGCCGGTAATTCTTTTATAAAGAATGGCTTTTTCGTAATTAGTGAAAGATGCGCCTGAATTATTATAGGCATTTGCCTGTATTGTCAGGATCAGTGCCAGAATGAAGAGGACGCCTGTTTTACACAGTTCTTTTTTTAAAAAAAGGGGCTTCGCCTTTTTTTCATAAACAATTAAAGTCATACGGTTTTGTTTTATCGCCCGAAAAATAAGTTTTTATAGGTAAAATGAGGTTTTTTTATTTTAATTAGTCATCAGCAATCTGATCATGCCTGTTTTTCTTAAAGAAAGGTACATTTTATTTAAAAATATTTTAAATATGGTTTTTGACAGCTATTTTTGAACCCTTTAAATCAATAAAACATGAACAAACTATTTACAATTGCAACAGCAGCAGTCATCGCCCTAGCATCCTGCAAAGGAGCGCCCAAGGCAGATGAAGCCGCAACAACAGATGAACAGCAGACGGCAACCGCTCAAGGGGAAGCGTACATGATTGACAGTACACAGGTGGTAAGTTTTATCGGCACTAAGCCTGTGGGCCAGCACACTGGTACTTTTAACATTACTGAAGGGCGGCTTTATGTGCAAAACGGCGTATCAGTAACTGGCGGTAACCTGACGCTTGATTTAAAAAGCCTTAAAATTACCGATGCGGATACCGCGGGTGTATCAAAACTGGAAGGCCACCTGGCATCGGCAGATTTTTTTGAAGTGGATAAATACCCTACAGCCACATTTGAAATTACAGATGTACAACCTTATAACGCTGACAGTACCAAGCCAGCGTTGGTGCTTGATGGAGCTACCCATACAGTTTCGGGCAATCTTACCCTGAAAGGTGTTACTAAGAATGTAACCTTTCCTGCCATTATCAATGTAAGTGGAAATGTGGCATCTGCAAGGGCTAACTTTAACATCAATCGTACAGATTGGGGATTGGTGTATGGCAATGATGAATCATTGGGTGATAAATTCATTCGCCCGGAAGTTAATGTAAGTTTCAGCATTTCGGCTAAAAAACAATAAACAAATTCCTGCCAATAAAAAACCTGTGGGTGGTAATACACTTCACAGGTTTTGCTTTTTTATGCTACGCTTAAGCCGCATTGGGCCGCGCTGGTATTTTGAGATCAAGTTTCAATGATTTGTTTAGCTTTTGTATAAAATATTCTGACAGCAGGGGTGAAGAAACTTCTATGTTCTGATGGACGAAAAAGTATAATTTTTTCAAGCCCTGACTGTGCCATTTTTTTAGGCGTGCCACCCACGCATCCAGCCTTTTGTGATCTATTGCATCATCATTACAACCTACCCAGCGCACAAATGCTACGGGCGTTGTAAGCCGCATGTGCAGCATATCACGCCTGCCCGCAGTATCTACAATAATGTTTGCCATTTTGTGTTTCTGAAGTAACAGGCAATACTCATCCCAGGCGGCTGCGTCCTCAAACCAGTTTTTATTTCTTACCTCAACTGCCAGCGGAACACTTTTGGGAAATGCTGCTGCGAAAATTTTCAGCTTTTCAAATTCTTTCGGGGAAAAGTTATCATGTAATTGTAAAAACACCATACCAAGCTGCTTCTCAAAATTCACAACGGCATTACAATATTCCTGGGTCAGTGCTTTAGCATCAAGCAGCCTTTTATAATGGCTGATGGAATTGGTGATCTTTGGAAAAAACTTAAAATCTTTGGGTGTTTTTTCTTTCCATTTGATGACCTGCTCTACCGAAGGCATGTTGTAAAAAGTAGCATTCAGTTCAATAGAGTTAAATTGCTGCGCGTAATATGCCAGTTCATCCTTAGTGCCTTTGGGATAAAATCCTTTCAAGTCGGTTTTGTTCCACTTAGCGCAACCTACATAGGCTTCAAAGCCTTTGCCCTTAGCTTGTTCCAGCATCTCTTTAGTGGCGGGGTCGTCTTTTGGCAATTCGAAGTTTATGTTTGATGGGTCGTCTACCTGTCCGAATTTCATAAAAGTTTATTTTAATTTTTCCCAAATTTCAGGAATTCGCTTGATCCAAACCAGCTCTTTCATCTTTGCTTTGGATTCTATTGCGGGCGTGCCAAAAAACACTTTACCACCTTTAAGTGAAGAGGGTACACCGCTTTGCGCGTTTACCACGGCGCCTTTGCCTATGGTAAGCGTTTTGCTTACGCCGACCTGCCCCCACAAGATCACTTCATCTTCAATTGTAGTAGCGCCGGCTATACCCACCTGTGATGCAAACAAACAATTTTTGCCCACGATCGTATCATGGCCTATTTGCACCAGGTTATCCAGTTTAGTGCCCGCGCCAATTTTGGTTACGCCTGTAACACCTCTGTCGATAGTGCAGCCAGCGCCTATTTCCACATCATCTTCAATTACCACTGTGCCGCAGCTAATCATTTTTTTATAATGCACAGCACGGTTTGTTTTTTTATTGTAATAAAATGCATCGCTGCCAATGACAGTGCCGCTTTGTATTACCACGTTGTTCCCAATGGTACAATTGTCAAGAATGGTAACGTTGGGATACAATATACAGTTGTTGCCGATGACTACGTTATTGCCCAGGTATACATTTGGCATTACAACACAATCTTTACCAATTTTTGCAGATGCAGAAAGCAATTGCATAGAAGGTTTAAAAGGACTGTATTTATTAACGATGGTAAGGTATGCTTCAAAAGGGTCGTCTACAATCAGCAAAGCTTTACCATCCGGAAAGGATGTTTCTTTATTGATGATGATAAAGCTGGCCGCAGAGTGAATGCAGGTATCATAATATTTAGGATGATCTACAAAAGCAAGGTCGCCTTTTTCTACCACGTGGATTTCATTAATGCCCGTAGCCAAAGCATTAGTATTGCCAATCAGTTTTGCATGAATGAGTGATGCGATTTCAGTAAGAGGTACCGGTTCGTTAAATTTCATTACGAATATTTTTTCAAAGTTAAATTATGAAGCATGTTATTAGCTCAGCAGTGTATAGTTTTTCACATTAAAAAAAATATTTAGGAAAAATAATATCGGCTTTATTAAAATGTTTACATCAAACTGCATGCATATAATTGTGCTGAAGCAACATTAACTTTTTTTCTTACAGTCTTGCAGTTCATTGCCTGAAAGCCTTTGTCTGCAAGAGTTTGATGCATGGTGATAAGTATAGCGTGCAATGCGTTTTATAAGTGTTGATGCATCTTTAATTTATAACAGGTTATATGCATGGTAATGATATTAACAGGCCGAATTAAAATGTTAATAAAATTTACTCTAAATAATTTTCTGAAAGCACAAATAAGTTTTAATATTGTGGTGGCAAATATATTTGCCTTACTTACTAACCCATCCATATAAAATAATCCTTCCTGCACGGAGGGATTTTTTTATGGCCTTATGAAAACGTTAGTAACAATTCTATCCATATACTTTCGAAATATTATATTTACAAAAATTCATCATGTTAAAATCTATGACAGGCTTTGGCCGGGCAGAAAAAACGATTGGCAATAAAACTTTCTTAATTGATATAAAATCTTTAAACGGTAAGCAGTTCGATCTTTCGTTAAGGTTGCCTGCTGTATTAAAACCGTTTGAATTTGATATAAGAAAAATTCTGTCCGAAGGACTTAACAGAGGAAGTGTGGACTGCACCATAAGCCTTAAAGACACCGGCGATTCAAAGCCGGTGGTAATCAATACAGATCTTGCAAAAGCTTACTACAACTCGCTTTCAGCGCTTTCTATGGAATTAGGGCTTGATTCATCAAACATACTGAATGCATTGATAAAACTTCCGGAAGTGATTACGCCCAGCAGCGACACTTTGTCTGACGGCGACTGGGAAGCATTACAAATATTGCTAAAAGATGCGATCGTAGATCTGAACCTGCACCGGGAAGATGAAGGCAGAATTCTGGCAGCTGAACTGCAGCACCGCATAGATAATATTTGCGACTTACAGAAGCAGATCGAAGAACTGGATCCACAACGTAAAGAAATGATACGGGAGGGTATTGTAAAACTCTTGGAAGAAAAAGTAGGCAAGGAGAATTATGACGAGAACCGCCTGGAACAGGAGCTGATTTACTATATTGAAAAATTAGATATTACAGAAGAACAGGTAAGGTTAAAAAACCACTGTGCTTATTTTACCGAAGTAATAAAGGAAAGCAACGGGTTAAAAGGAAAAAAGCTTTCCTTCATACTGCAGGAAGTTGGCCGCGAAATAAATACCACAGGCTCGAAAGCCTATAACAGCAATATTCAAAAATATGTGGTGATGATGAAAGATGAATTGGAGAAAGCTAAAGAGCAGGTGCTGAATGTGCTCTAATCAACAAACTTGAAACGATGTTCGCAATAGCCATACTTACAACACCCGCCAACCCTTCCTGCTTATAGATTACATTTGCAGCAAAAACAAATAGTGCGCGTATTTATTCATTGTATGTTTTGTATCCTTCTGGCTTTTGCCGGTTGCAGGCCTGTAGATGTGTATGAAAATAGCGCCGGTATACCCCGCCATGCCTGGGCGAGCAACCATAAAGTTGTTGTTGAACTTGATATAAAGGACAGCGCTTTTTACAACGTTATTTTTGTTATAAGGCATACCGAAAAATACAGATACACAGGCATTGTTTCCAGCATTACCATCCACGATACAGCAGCTCACACACAACCTGTAGCATATTTAAAAGTGAACGTTCCATTGGTGACACAACGTGGTAGTTGGGCTGGAGATAATGTAGATGACCTGTTTTATCACCGCTCTAAAATCAATCAGCCAATATTTTTTAAAGCGGGCAGGTACAGGTTTGTATTACAGCACGAAATGAAAGAAAACCCGCTGCCTCATATTCTAAACGTGGGCGTGGCTATTGAAAAAGCAGGTATATGACTCCTAAATCAACCCATAAGTTCAGAAAAACGGCCATCATTTTTAGCCTGATGCTCGTGTACATTATAGCTGCACTGGTGTGGTGGTTCATCCTTATTGAAAAGCAAAATGATGAAATGCATGCATACAAACTCCATCATCTCAATTCAGGTATTTCGCCGCAAAGTCATCCAGGCTTATATAAATCCGAACTATATAAAATTGAAGATGAGTACCGCCGTAACAAAATTAAATACGCCGGCGAGGGCATTGTGTTTTTAGGCCTCATAATACTGGGCTCATTTTATATCTACCGTTCATTGCGCCAGCAGGTACGCATGCAGGCGCAGCAGCAAAACTTTATGATGGCGGTAACGCATGAACTGAAAACACCCATTGCCGTAGCGCGCCTAAACCTGGAAACGCTTTTAAAGCACAGACTTGAAGAAGAGCAGCAGATTAAGATGATAAGAATAACGCTTGATGAAACCAAACGCCTTGACTTTTTAACCAACAATATTCTCATATCGGCACAGTTAGACAGCCGCGGGTACAAAATCAACCGGGAAGAGCTTGACCTTTCAAGCCTTTTGAGCGACAGAGTAAAAGAGTTCCGCAGCAGATTTTCTTTAAAAATATTTAATGAACAAATTGAAGATGACTGTGCAGTAAATGGTGATGCGCTTTTGCTGCAAATACTCATCAACAATTTACTTGAAAACGCCGTTAAGTATTCCGGAAATGGCGAAACCATTACCACTATACTTTGCAAAAGCAACGGTATTGTGGAATTGAGCGTGGCAGATGAAGGCCCTGGAGTGCCCGATCATGAAAAGAAAAATATTTTCAACAAGTTTTACCGTATTGGCAATGAAAACACCCGGAGTGCAAAAGGCAGCGGGTTGGGGCTATACCTTTGTAAAAAGATTGCAGCCGACCACAATGCAGACATATTGGTGACTGATAATGAACCAAACGGAAGTATTTTTGTTGTGAAGTTTAAAGATTTGGGATAGATTGATTTAACTGAAATTAATTGTAAAATTAGCTAAGCAATGCCCGGGAAAGGAGCATCAATATTACTGGTAGAAGACGAAGAGAACCTTCATGAATCACTAAAGCTCAACCTCGAACTGGAGGGTTACAGCGTTACCTCTGCCTTTGACGGCACACAGGCGCTTGAAACTGTGAAGGGAGAATATTTTGATTTAATTGTGTTAGACGTGATGCTGCCCGAAGTAGATGGCATTACGGTGGCAGAGACCATTCGCATCAGCAACAACGAAGTGCCTATTTTAATGCTGAGCGCAAAAAACACCAGCACCGATAAAATACTAGGCCTTAAAAAAGGCGCTGATGATTACCTTACAAAACCTTTCAACCTTGAGGAGCTTTTGCTGCGTATTCAAAAACTGATTGATAAGAACCTAAAATTGCTTGACAAAAGTACGGTTGGCAATACCTACACCTTTGGTGAAAATATTATTGATTTTAAAGCACAGGAAGCACAAACAAAATATGCGGGCAAAGTGCAGTTGAGCAAAAAAGAAGCTATGCTTCTAAAACTTCTTATCGAAAATAAAAACGAAGTGGTGCCCCGCGAAAAAATATTACAATCAGTTTGGGGCTATAATGTTTACCCCACCACGCGCACCATTGATAACTTCATCCTTAACTTTCGCAAGTATTTTGAGAAAGACAGCCGCAACCCGCAGTATTTTCACTCGGTAAGAGGCGTGGGCTATAAGTACAGCGAGTAATGGCTGCTAACTGCCATCTATAATTTATTTACAAACTCGCTAATTGGTTTGCGCGTCCGGGCTTTTGTTTCAGTCATTTGATGCTTTTCTTCTAAAATCTCCGGGTTGCCCGGGTAGCCGCCGGCCATCATGCACACAGCCTTTTTGTTATCGTTAAGGTTAAGCGTGCTTTTTACTTTTTCAGGATAAAAACCAGCCATACCATGCATAAAAAAACCTTCCGCTACAGCCTGCAAAAACAGGTGGCTGTTGGCAAGGCCCAGGTCGTGCTCAGCCGTTACATTTTCTTTTCCGTTTCTTTTGAACGTGGTATTTGTTATACAGGCCACTAAGATTGTGGCATGTTTTACCCAAAGCCTGTTGCCTTCATCTAAGCAGTTAAATAACTGCTCCCAGCCATGAGTGCCTTTTATAGCGTAGTAATATTCCCAGGGCTGTTCATTGCCGGAGCTTGCGGCCCAACGCGCTGCTTCAAACATGCGGTTAATTTTATCTTCACTTACAATTTCATTTGTAAAAGCGCGCGGGCTCCATCTTTTGGTTATTACATCCAAAACAGGATGGTCGGTTTGTGCGATTTTAATATGCGGCATTATTTTTTACAGGAAAGCTAAGAAAATAATTTTAGAAACCTCTGGCTTACCGGTATACCCATGCAGCATTAATTTTTAATCAATGCATCATACAAAATACCCACAGTTTTTGCAATCACGGCATTATTGCCGTTTGCATATGCAGGGTGGCAGCCATTGCTGATGACCACGATGCCAAATTTCTTTTGTGGTTCAAAAAACATGGCGCTGTATAACCCATAGGCTGAGCCGGTATGCCCCGTCATGGTTTCGCCGGGAATAAGTTTTGTTGTTTGATGCAGGGCAAGGCCATAGTTTTCCTTATCTGAAAGCGGGGTTTGCATGATCTGCGAACTTTTCTTTGAAATAATACGTTTGCGCCCTTGGGCTTTTCCAAAATTCATGTGCATCATCATGTATTTTGCAAGGTCCGGTGCAGAAATTTTCAGACCGCCTGTTGGCGAAAATAAAGGTGTGCTGTAACCCATCGTATAACTGGCAATTTCTTCAGCGCGTGTTGCATAGGCCGAAGGGGAAAGAACGAACTTGCCAGAATTGGTATTGTATTCATAAATATTTGCGAAGCGGTTTTGATCCAGCTCGTTTACATTATAACCGCCATATAATTTGAGTGGCTTCAAAACGTGGTTGAAGACATATTTGTCAAACCGTTCACCTGAAAATTTTTCAATAATGCCACCGGCCATATTAAAGTTCAGGTTGCAATACTGGTAACCTTTGCCGGGTTCATAATTGTTATAGCATTTCTGCCAGTTGGCATTTTTTTCGGGGTTGATGGCATCAAAAGTAAAATAACCTTCACTGTCGTTAAGGCTGGATGTATGTGAAAGCAACATTCTCAACGTGATTACCGTTTGCGGGTATTTCGGATGGCGCACTTTAAAACCCATCAAATCGCTTACATCATCTTCAAGGCTTAGTTTTTTCTTTTCTATTAGTTGCATGATGGATGTGGCGGAAAAGGATTTGGATATAGAAGCTATACGAAATAAGTCCGTAGTACTAAGCGGAACTTTTGCTTCTGCATCTTTCAAGCCAAAGGCCTTTGTATAAATGAGTTTATTATTTTTTACCACCGCCACCGAAAGGCCCATCACCGGCGTTTCGTGCATCAGTTGCGCAATGGCCTGTTCTGCCCTGCCGGGCTGGGCAATAACTGAAGAAAAAGTAAATAAGAATGCCAGTAAAAAGTAGCAGCAGTGGTTCATAAAAATGTATTTTAAGTTGAATATAAAAGTAGGAAATTACAAGCATGTTTTATATTTACAAAACTGAGCAAGTGATCAGTTCTTCTTCATATCCTGCACTTTTTGAATCATCTCCTGTACATGTCTGCGCTCACCGGCGCTTGCTATTTCAAGCGTAAAAGCTTTTTTATAATACTGCAATGCATTTGTGTAATCTTTATTTTTATAACTGTAATCGCCTGCTATTATCCAACTGTTGTACAGGGCTGGGTTTTGGGCTACAATGCTGTCCGTAATAATGCTTCCGCCATCAAGCGCGAGTTGTTTGTTACTGCGGTATTTTTCAAACTGCAAAAACTGAGGGGAGTAAACAAAACTGTCTGCAGCCACTGTATACTGCGGTTCGTATATCTCGCGATTTTGTTTCATGCCTGCTAATGAAAACACTTTGTTCAGGTCATAACAAACAAATGGCCCCATTTGCCAGGGTGCGGTCGAAACCCACACCAATAATTTTTGGGGTTCAAATACAATGGAGTGGTGCGCGATAAACTGGTTCACAGCTTTTTCATTTCCAATGCCAATATCAGCATTGTTCATGCCGCGATAGTTTCGCAAAATGCCTATGGTTTTGGCCACATTATTCTTTCCGTTTTGCTGCAGTAATTGGGTAAGTCTTTTATAACGATAGGTGGTGGCATTTTCAGCCATTTGCTGTTTGTTGATTTCTGTATTTACAAATTCTGTGCTTTGAAAGTGGTTGGTGCAAAGGATTTGGTTGATGTTAGGGTCATACACGGCAATGGAATCAGGCGTTTTCTCAATCAGCACCGCTTTGTTATCAGCAGCTGATCCTATAAGGAAAGATTCGCTTACGAACATCTTTCTTTTTCTAACAATGGCCACCGCTTCATCAATATTTTTTGCATATTGAATGATTTCCCTAACTACCAGCGAAACGGGCGTAGCAGCTCCTTTGGGAATATCGGTTTTTGCTGCGTTGATGGTAACCGTTAAGCCTTTTTCGTTCATGCCGCTTACCACGCCAATAAAACCTCCCCAGGTTACGCTCATAAACTTGTATCCATCTGATGGTTTATTAAAAGAAATGATCTTGTTTTTTGCAAAATCATCGCCCACGTAAAAATCAAAGTTGCGGCCAATAATCAGCGAGCCGTCTTCTGATGCTGTACCCCATGTGCCAAATGAAGTGCAGCCTACCAGCATCATATTTTGCAGCGCATGGCCAATATCGTGCGCCGAATGATAATTTAGAATACGCTGGTATTTTGTGCCGATAAAACCATAATTATCTGAAGCTGCATGCGAGATGCCGTAAATTTCTTTTTCATACTCTGGCAGCACATGAGCAGGTAAATTTCTATTAAACCAGCCAATAAAATATTTTAAGAAATGCCGGTAACCGTTGGAAGGGATCATCTTAAACAACTGCGCCGCAAAATAATCTTCCTGTTTTTTTATTAACTCTTCAGAAAGTTTTCCCTGGATAACGCCCCGTTCATAGGGTTGGCCTTCGCTATACATTTCGTACAGGCCTGAGTGGCTCTTGCGCAACCAGTTGTTGTGAATGGTGTACAAGCCTGTGTCCGCATGATGCACCTGTAACCGCAACGCGCTTTTATCCTCAACCTTGGGTGGCCTGATGTTGGATACCCATACCAGGTATAAAAACAGCAAGCCAAACAGCAGCAGGGTGGCTGCAAGAACTTTTAAAAACCTTCTTAAAAATTTGTGACGTTTAAGCATTTTTTATTTTATCAACAAGGTCACTATTTTCCAACAGACTGGTGCAGGTTAAAATAGCGGTGAGCGAAGTTCCTAAAATTCCATGTAAGTTCAGGTTTTGCCCTGTTAAAAACAGATTTGGAATTTTAGTGTGAGGGCTTATTAGTGTTTGCATTGGATTTTGATGATTTTTCTGAATACCATAGATAGCGCCGTCGTGCATGCCAATATAATCGCGGTTGGTTAATGGCGTGGCGGCATAATGTGCCTTAATGTTGCCTTTCAAAGCAGGGAAACGCTCATATACAAGCTCAAGCAACTGCTCAGACTTTTGTTGCTTGAATGCTTCATAGTCAGCACCCCTGCAGTTCTCAAAACGGGTGGTATTAAAACTGTTACTCCATGGTTTCACCTCATCAAATTTCATTAAGGTTAAAACAGAAATAGCCGAAGCAAAGGTGGGGTTATTCTTGTCTTTTGTAAAATAGAGTCCATAGCCAAGCGGCCATTCATCAGGGTTGTAATCGCCCAGGCTCCAAATGGCCTCTTTTTTTTGATAATAGTAGTTGCAGTTTTCATAAGTCACCGTTTTTTCTTTTAATACAATGTAAAGTGAAAAAGAAGAAACCGTATTGGAAAGGCTTTCAATACGCCTGCGATAATTTTTTTTGATGAGTTTGGTATCCAGTATCTTCAATGTTTCTGAAGGGCTGATGGCAGAAATAAACTGTTTTGCACGGATGTGGCTATGATCTTCTAAAACCAGTCGCTGAACCAAGCCTTCATGTACCTCAATCTCTGTTACACTTTTATTTCGGATCAGTTCACCACTATGTTTTCTTATTTCCGCTGAAAGTATTTTCACAATTTGCGAACCGCCATCCACACATTTCCAGCTACTTTCAATATAGCTGTTGATAATGAGCGCGTGAATGTAAAATGGCGTTTTATCAGCCACGGCTGCATACAGTAAATTGTTCCCGGCCCATACAGATTGCAGCGTTTTATTTTTTGTCAGAGACTCCATTACCTCCTTTACGCTTTCATGCATTACTGAAAATTTTTCAGTTGCATCGCCGTCAAGCGATAAGTGATACAACGGAAATTTTTCGCATACCGCTTTTATTTTTTGATGGTAATTTTCAATAGCCGTTTTTTCTTCGGGAAAATCTTTTAGCAAGGTTGCTTTAAAGGCAGGCCATCCCTGCGCCTGTGCGTAAACCCGGTTGTCGCCTTCTATTAAAACTTTATCAAAAGCGGTATCCATCTGCTCCAGATTGAGCTTATCCATTAATCCCGCGTATTTGAATATCTGGTAAAGATTTTGTTGCGGCGCCAGGCTACCGATGTAGTGCACACCTGTATCAAACAATTGTTTACTGCGCGCAAAAGTTTGCAGGTTGCCGCCAAGCTGTTTGTTTTTTTCTACCACACACACTTTCATCCCTTCTTTTGCAAGAAAAGTAGCGCAGAGCAGCCCGCCAATTCCACTTCCTATGATGGCTACGTCGTACAGTGTTTATTAATTTTCACGCAAAGAACGCGAAGAAAAACGGAAACTTCGCCAAAGAAAATCATTTCCTTAAAACCCACACAATATTAGAAGTATATCTGGTGTCATCTATCTGTTGCAATGAGAGGGTATGTTTGACTGCCAGGTTTTCAATCATTTTTCCCGATAGAAAATGCAATTCATTCTGGGTCTTGTTGAACGAAAATATTTTAGTTGAAAATAGTTCGGTGAGTTTTGTCCCATTATGTTTTTCCTTTAAATCTGCATCACCGTCGCGAATGATTAAAATCCCGCCGGGTAATAAAGCTTCAATTGCTTTTTCAATCACTTGTGTTTGTTGTTCGGGTTTTAAGTAGTGCAACACGTCCATAATAGTTATGGCATCATATTTTTCAAGTTCAAATTGCGTAATGTCGGCATGAATAAAATTAAGATCATCCGTTTTACCAAAACAATGATTGGCGATTGCGATTTTTTCTTCGTCATAATCAACACCTGTAATTTTTCTTTTATTCTGGCTAGCCCAGTACAACATGTAAGCCATAAATCCGTAACCACAACCGATGTCTAAAATTTTCCCATCGCGTGGTAATAACTCATCAAACTGTTGATAGTAATTTTCCAGGCGTGTTTTAATTTTTAAATACCACTCCAATACCGGGCCTTTGTAAATATAATTGAAGAATAAATGTTCTTTAAAATATTTGGGAGTTTCCAGTTCTTCTCTTAATTGCTCATGTTGCTCTTTAAAATATTTTGAAATGGTTTTGGTACGCGTTTGATAATCATTTCCCCAGCTACTATCGTCCGATTTTATGGGGGGCAAATACTTTGCAGACACATCGCCATTCTTCAATAAAAATTCTCCCTTCGTCATCGTATAGCCAAGGCCGTGTAACAAAACCGGCACAACATCTAAATTTAATTTTTCTGCAAGGTAAAAAGCGCCTTTGTGAAAACGCTTCATCGGCGGGTTAGAGCTGCGCGTACCTTCGGGAAACACAACAATGGAATAGCCTTTGTCTGTTTGTGTTTTCAAAAGTTGCACACTGTTTTCAATACCGTTTGCCACGGGATAGAAATCAGCCATTTTAATAGCCCAGCCAAACACCGGCGAATTCCAAACCCATTTATTGGTTAATAAAATCAGTTTAGGGTTCAGCATCGCCATCATTAAAATATCCAAAAAAGATTGATGGTTGGCGATAACTACAGATGGCTTATCGAAATTTTCTTTGTGCGGGTTAAATACGTTCTTTTTAAACGTGCCCATAAAATATAAAACCGATTTGCTGAACTGAGACAACAGGTAATGATATATTTCTTTGCCACGCTTTTTGCCAAATAAATTTAGTTTGATCACAAAGAACCCAATAACAGTAAGTAAAACACTTACAAACCCAAAGTAAAAAAATGAGATTACTGAATGCGGCCAGCTCAGGATCGTCCAGGGATGAAACTTTTTCTTTACCCGATTTTTGATGACAAGGTTAAAGAAGAAGGGGATTAAAACCTGCGACATCAGCACGACGCATAAAATACCTGTTACAGAAATAAACGCGATGGATTTTAAAGCGGGGTGTTTTGCAAAGATCAGAACACCCAACCCAACAATAGTCGTGATCGCCGATATTAAAATAGATGATTTGTATGATGCGAGGTTTTTCTTTCCGGTCTTGTATTCGTTCACCAAACCGTCCATTACAAAAAGGCTGTAATCATCGCCAAGCCCAAATATTAAGGTTGATACAATAATATTTACAATGTTGAATTTTATTCCTGCGATTGCCATAATGCCGAGAATCCAAACCCAGCTTAAAAGCATTGGAATAAAAGCCATCAACATTAATTCTATTCGCCCAAACGTTAGAAATAAAACAACGGCAACGAGTATTGAAATGATCCACGCTATTCTATTGAAATCATCGTTAACCATTTTCGTGAGGCGTTGCGTTAAAAATTGGCGGTCCAGCACAACCGCATCTTTATCTTTTTCAAGTGCAGCAATTACCTGCTGCTTATTTTCCTGTGGAACTTTTAAAAGATTTACAACAGATGCCTGCCCATCTTTTTCTGTTATGAAATCATCCAAATATTTTGTGCGTACATTTTGCAGGCTTTGTCTATCAACAACCGAATATTCTTTATTCATTAAATGGTTGAAATTTGATATGGTTGTTGCGCTGAAACCCATGCCCGCCGCTTGTTCCGACATTTCTGAAATGAACGTTTGCTTTTTGTACGGCGTCCAATAATTATTCCAGCGTTGAATCCTTTGTTGTTGTAATGAATCTGATAAAAACAGAGTGGAAACACCCGCTGAGCTTGTTACCAGTTTTTTTTCTTTTAATTCATCAATTGATTTTTGCAGCGCTTCATTTTTTTTCAACGCTTCATCCAGCGTTGCACCCTCACTCACCACGTATAGTGAACGCAATGCTGCGCCGCTCACGTCGTTCATTTTTTTTTCAGCTTTTTGAACATCGGCAGACATATAATTCAACTGAGTCATGTCAGGTTCAAACTGAACCTTTTTTGCGAAGAAGAAAAAGACAACTGACAAGGCAAGGATCAACAAAACAATCCACTTATTCGTTTCAAACCTTACAGAAGCAATTTTATCAATCCAGGATTCCTTTACTTCCTTTACATTTTTATCGCTTCCGATAAAATGCGGAAGAAAAATAAGTGAGCATAAGGCCGCGCCTATCAAACTAAAGCCCGCAAATAAGCCCAGGTCTTTCAGCATATCCGAAGCCGCAAATTGCAATGCGAAAAAACCTGCTACCGTGGTGAAACTGCCAATGGTTAAAGGAAAAGAGAGGTCTTTAATAGTTTCAGCAATACTGCCTGTATGCCTGTAATGATTAAAAACATGAAGCGAATAGTTCACCGCGATTCCTAAAACGATAGAACCCGTTCCCAGCGCTATCACAGAAATACTTCCTTTTACAAAATAAATGCAAGCCAGCGCAAAGGCAACTCCGTAAACAACCGGCACAAGAATTAAAAACGGGGCGCGTTTTTTTTTAAAATAAATCGAAATAAAAAATATGAGAAAAAGTACCGTGATGGCCTGCGTGAGCATCGTGTCTTTTCTCAACTGGGCAGCATTGCCCTGCGATACCACTGAACCTCCAAAATAGGTGGCATCGATTTGTGGCGATGTTTTACTCAACGCTTCAATCGACTTGTCAATATTTTCAAACAACAGCTTGTTTTCTCCTGTGTTGCCAGCTGCGTATGCAGGGCTGATAAACATCATCAGCGTTTTGCCGTCTTTTGTTACGATGTGGCCATCGTACAATTCAAAATTATCATCAACCTGAAGTTGCTGCAATTTTTTTAAAGCCAGAAAAGAAATTCCGCTGGGATCGTTTGCTATAATATTTTTTATTGCGAAAGCCGTCGGGGAATTCAGCAGCTTAAGATCATTTTCTAGAGTTTCTTTTAACTTCTGTGGTTGAATCAGCGTATCAATTTTTTGATAATCAGCTTCGGAAAGAAAAACCGGCAGGTGTTGCTGAATGGTTTCAAATAAATGAAGCGTAAAATCATCTTCAACTTTATTTCTGACCGATTTAATTTGTGGCGCCGATGTTTGCATCAATTTTTCTTCAAACGCATCGGCATAAGCCACCAAACTATCTGTATTCACGGCGGCTGTGTCTTTCAAAGAGATCATCACCGCAAGTTTGTCAGCAAATTTTGAATTTTGAAAAACCTGTGTGAATTTTTCGGTCTTTTCATCTTTTGGAATGATGGCATAGACATCTTCAATAAACTTCACGCGTAGTGCAAAAAAACTGAATAGCGCGAGTGTACCGAAAAAAAACAGGTAGAGCAGTTTTCTTCTTTTTGTAAAGTATTGAAAAATATGTGTAAAAAGCCCTTGCATCACCAAAATCAATTGTCGGCAAAATTAAGCGATGTAAATATATCTCTTCCATTTAACCGAAGGGGAGTACCTTTTGAGGCTTTTACTTTTTTGCGGGTATTCGACGTATATTTTTATTGAATGTTTCCTTTACTTTTACAGTTGACTATATGGTAAATAGGATGCTTTATGAAGGGCTTAAAGGATAATGGCGGCTTAAAAGATAAATCCAACGTAAAGGGCAATTTGTTTGATGACCTGGCTATTTTGATAGAAACCAGCCGGCAGGGGGTTGCTACCTACGCTAATAGTGTGCTGACCATTTTATTTTGGCGGGTTGGTAAACGTATCAATGAAGAGATTCTTGATAATGAGCGTGCGCAATACGGCAAACAGGTGGTAACAACGGTATCGGCACAGCTTGAAGTTAAGTATGGAAGAAATTTTACAGAGAAAAATGTGAGGCGTATGATGCAGTTTGCCCAGGTTTTTCCTGATACTGAAATTGTCGTTCCACTGGCACGACAATTGAGTTGGTCACATTTTTTGATTTTAATACCATTAAAATCTGATGAGCTGAGGCATTTTTACGCCCAACTATCTATTACCGAAAATCTTGGTAAAAGAGACCTCAGAAAGAAAATTGCAAACAAAACATTTGAGCGTACAAGTATTGCCAATTTTCAGGCTGCCGCTACTGAAATAATACCCGCCAATACATTTAAAGATCCCTATCTGCTCGATTTTCTCGGCCTTAACAGCGGTTACCTCGAAAAGGATATTGAAACCGCTATTTTGCAGGAACTCGAAATGTTTATCCTGGAACTGGGAAAAGGTTTTGCGTTTGTGGAAAGACAGAAGCGGATGATTATTGATGGGGAAGACCATTCGTTAGACCTCTTATTTTTTCATCGCAAGCTAAAACGGCTTGTTGCCATAGAATTAAAATTAGGTAAATTTCACGCAACACATAAAGGCCAGATGGAACTTTACCTGAAATGGTTAAACAAGTATGAACGCCAACAGGGAGAAGAAATGCCGATCGGCCTTATCCTTTGTGCCGAAAACAGCAAGGAACAGGTAGAACTTTTGGAAATGCATAAGGATGGAATACTGGTAGCTGAATACTGGACGGAGTTACCGCCAAAAAAAGAACTGGAAAAGAAACTCCATACTGCCTTAATAGAAGCGAGGGAAAGATTTGAAACACAAAAATTGATTGAGGGAAAAAATTCTTAACGATGATACAAAAAAGTATCCGGTCAGTTCTTTTGAATTGCAGCTTTGGTTTTGCGATAGATTTTTAAAAAAGCATAAGTAACCGCCCAAAACAAAATTGCCGTTACCACCGCCAGCACAATTGCACCGTAAATATATTGCTCAATGTGAATCCAGATGCTTTTCAACGTAAGGCGGTCGCTGAAATTCAGGGTTACAGCCCTGTCGCCCATGAAAGGCTTGCCCATTAAAAAGCTCAGAAAAACAATAAAGGGTATCAACGGAGGAAAACTTATGTTGGCAGCGATAACAAACAAGGTTTTATTCAATTTAAAAAAATGCGCCAGCGGAATGCCTGCCAGTAATTGAAACCCCCAGATCGGGAAAATACCCATAAAACCTCCGAAAGCCATCGAGTTAGCTTTTGCCAAATCACTTTCGCCGGGCCGCAGCAAAATATTTCTAAGATCTCGTTTCCAATTTTTATTTCTGAAAAAGAAACGAAGAAAATTTCTCGGCCAGATGTAGAAAAAACAGATCGTAACCAAAACAGTATTCACCATGCTGATGCGGCTGAAATCTTTAAACGGCCTGAAATGCGAAATTCTTTCTCCGGCAGGCGGGTAGTAAACAGTGATGGGAGCCGAAACCACTTTTACACCAGCCCAGGCCAGCCGCACGATCACTTCTATTTCAAATTCGTATTTACGTGTAAAAAATTTCATTTTACTGATGGGTTGCAGCGGGTACAAGCGGTACCCGGTTTGAGTATCCGGCAGGGTAATGCCGGTTTCTACCTTATACCAAAAATTGCTGAACTTGTTACCAAAGCTGCTTTTGCTCGGAACATTTTCAGCAGTGCTCATATTGCGCGCGCCCATAATAAGCGCAGGTCCTTCTTCCTGAAGTTTTTTTATAAAAACCGGCAGGTCCGATGCAAAATGCTGCCCGTCGCTGTCAATGGTTAGGGCAAACTCGTATCCCAGCTCAATTGCCTTTTTGAACCCGGTGCGTAGCGCCCAGCCTTTACCACGATTGGGCTCGTAGTTTATAGTATTAATTTCCGGGATGGTGGCAAGCAGTTGCTTTGTTGCATCCGTTGAGCCATCGTTTACCACAATAATATTGGTGGTATATTGCTGCACATTTCTGATGACACCTGCAATGGTAGCTGCGTTGTTGTAAGTGGGTATGATGACGCTTACTTTAAGTTCGTCAAAAGCCTTAAAAATGTCGGAGTCAATTATTAAGGGTGCAGTTTTCACAAAATACGATGATGTAATTTTTCGCAAAGTAAAGGATTTTCACATGGCGTGCATACAATATAGCGCTCTTATAAAGGGGCTTATCTTGAATGTGAACAAACTGGTGAAGAAAGAAGACTAATATTTCTCTCGTACACTTTTTATAAATTTTTCTACAGTACGCCTCACGTCTGTTGAAGACATGTTGTGGTTGTTGACCAGAAAAGAAAAGATCAGCAGTTCATTCTTCTTAGTATATAAAAATCCGCTGAGCGCCAGAACGCCTGAAAGCGTTCCGGTTTTTGCAAAAATGTAGCCGGCCTCATCTTTATAATAAGCTGAAAGAGTGCCCCGCCCGCCGGTAGGAAAAATGGTTTTGACGCGTTCCATGCCAAACTCATCCTTTATTTTTTCGAGAATGGCAACAAAATCCTGCGGTGTAAATAAATTGTAGCGGCTAAGCCCTGAACCATCGGCCCAGCGCGGCTTTTGGGGCAGGTCTTTAAAATCTGATTTTAAAATAGTATCAAAGAACTGATAATTATCCATACTGCCAAGCAAGGCATTGCTTGCCATTAAAACGGTTTGTTCAGCATAAAAATTATCGCTTCGGTGCATCAACCTTGTTAGCATGGAATCAGTGGGCTGTGAGTAAATGGTATAAGCATTGCTGATCTTTTCATCAGTAAGTGTAATGTTTTTGTGCAGAGTATCTGCCAATAATTGCCATTGCAGTGTTACAGAGGTAATAAACGGAACACGAACTTCTTTTAAGGCAGGTGCGCCCAGTTTGATGGTAAAATCATTTGACATCAGCCTTCTGTCCACACCGGTTAAATAATCTCCGACACCACGCGCCGTAACCGCTAAGCCGGGATACTTTGGAAAATAATGGTAAGCGCCGTTCTTCTTTCCATAAAACCAAACAACGTTACTGTAAACAGGTAACGATGACCGCTCCGGCATATAATCTGCATCATAGTCGCCCCACGCCCAGCCGCTCCCCCAGGCACTTGTAGCAATGCTGTCTTTGGTTGCATAAACAGGTTTTGAAGTTTTCTTTAAAAAATCAAAAACAGGCTGATTCGAAAATTCAGGATCCAAAAAAGTAGGATCGCCTGTGCCAGTTAAAATAATTTTATCATCCAACTCCTGAACTTTTATTCCAGGCAAACTATCGCCCAAATATTTCATAGCAACATAAGTTGTAGGAATTTTAGTATTGCTTGCGGGTACAAAATATTTATTACCATTATGGTTGTACAAATACTTTTTACTACCCGTGCTGTAAATGCTGATGCCTACGTGTGCATGTTCCAGGCCAGGTGCTTTCAACACATTCTCCTGCGCAGCTTTTGCAAGTTGCCTTTGCGGTGAGCAGGAGAATAAAAATAAAAAAGATAGTACTGACAAGGTATTTACAGTATCGTAACCCCGGCGCTTTATAGTGTTTTGGCCAGGATGATGATAAGAATAATTATTATGTCTGTTAAAAAAGGTCTTCATTTTAAATTAATGTTCTACAGGTACCACTGCTTTTTCCCTGCTGCTTTGCAGTGCCGCGTCAATGATCTTCATGGTCATTACTGCATCTGATGCAGGCACGGGGTTGGGCTTGCCATTAACCAATGCATCGTACACATGCTGGTAATAGTTCATATAGTTTCCAATCTCTGAGCGGGTTTGTTTCTTTATTTCTTCGCCGTTCAGCATTGTGTGTAAAAGTCCATCTTTATCATCAGGCGTAGGTATCCAGGCACTGATGTCCGGTTTCACGCCAGCCAGAAGCCTTTCTTCCTGCAGGTCTGAGCGGTGCTGCATGTAGGTACCATTTTCTCCCTGTAAAATGTAAGCATGGTAAGATTCCCTGCTAAAAACAGTTCCTTTTATGCGTACACGAAACGGGCGGGGATAATATAACAGCACTTCAAAATAATCATTAGCGATCATGTCTTTACGCATGGTAAGTATATCGGCAAAAACAGCTTCGGGAAATCCGAATAATTGTATGGCCTGATCAATCAGGTGAGAACCCAGATCGTGAAGGTTGCCTGCACCGGGTTTGTCGCCTTCTTTATGGTCTTTTCCACTGTGGCCGGGGCGGTAGCGGTCAAAGCGCATTTCGGCTTCTTTTAGTTCGCCCAGCATGTTTTCCTGTACCACATCTTTTAAGGCTTTAAAATCGCCATCATAGCGGCGGTTTTGATACACGCTTAAAAACAGTCCTTTTCCCCGGGCAATATCATCCAGTTCCTGCGCTTCGGTGGCATTGATGGTAAATGGTTTTTCCACCACTATATTTTTGCCCGCATTAAGAGCGGCTTTTGCATATTCAAAATGTGTTTGTACGGGTGTGTTTACAATTACCAGTTCTATTTCATCATCTGCAAGCAATTCTTCAAACGAATGGTATAATAAAGAATCGGGATATCTTTCCCTTGATTCGTTGCGGTTTCTTTCCACGATCGCTTTCAGGCGGAAGTTGGGATGCGCTTCTATAAAAGGTGCATGAAATAATTTACCGCTCATACCATAAGAAGCGATGCCTGTAGTTACAATTCTGCTCATAATAATTTTTTACTGGTGAAGTTGTAAATTTAGTAAACGGGAATGTAAGTTCTCCATAATTTTTAAAGAGGGGTGTATATCATTGCTAAATGGTCTTGACAAATATTGCTTCGGCATTATTGAACCACTTAAGCCCCGGTTTTTGCATACATTTGCGGCGCAATGAACAGAGAATTTAGAAAAAACAGGGCGATAGCTATTTGGCTTGTCATTGGCGCCGTAATGATTATCATACAGGTGCTTTTAGGAGGCATTACCAGGCTTACAGGTTCAGGGCTTTCCATAACCGAATGGAAACCAATTTTAGGTGCTTTGCCGCCCATGAACGAGCACGACTGGAACGTGGCTTTTGACAAATACAAACAGATTGCCCAGTATAAATACATTCACAATCATTTTACCCTTAACGATTTTAAGTTTATATATTTCTGGGAGTGGTTTCACCGCAACTGGGGCCGGTTTATGGGTGTGGTATTCGCTGTTCCGTTTGTATGGTTTGTTTATAAAAGAAAAATTAACCGGAGCATGTTGTGGCCCATGGTAACACTTTTTTTGCTCGGCGGACTTACCGGCGCACTGGGCTGGATCATGGTAAAAAGCGGCGTTGGTACTGATTTGGTTTATGT